>CAMQZA010000001.1 GCA_947039545.1 uncultured Ureaplasma sp.
TCTAAATTAAATTTAAATTCACTAACATATGGTTTTTTATTTTTATTATTTTCATATGTTTTTTTCATATCAGAAAAAATTACACTTTTAATATCAATAATTTTAGTACCTTTATTTTTTAAAAGATTAAGTAACATTTTTTTCTTATTTTGTTTAATTTCTTTTGATGAGAAAATAATAAGAATTGTATTTTCTTCATATAGATCCATATTATTGATATTTTCATTGATATGGTTATTAGCTTTTAAAATTTCTTTATCTAACTCTATATCATCTGAAACATTACCATAATATACAATTGAAACTTGAGAATTATTTTCATCAGCTATTTGATCTTCAGTAATTGCTAAAAATCCATTAAAATTATTTTTTATATCTTCAAAATTTGATTGTGATGGTTCTTCATCTTCATAATTTAAAATTGTTAATAATATTGACAAATAATCTTGACTAACCGGAACATCTATTCATTTTTCTAAAATACTATCTGCTCATTGTTTAAGTTCTAATTCATTATTCTTTCCCATAAAATTCCTTGATATAAATATTTAAGTTTTGTATAAAACTTTTTTTAATTATTAGATCATAAAAATAGGCTTTTATTACATAAATATAAAAATTCATCCTCATAAATTATGAGGATGAATTTTATAATGGATATCTTGGTGTTTAAACAACAATAGTTGTTCTTAGCAAAATGATAATTTTTATACGTAAACTATTTTTTGAATATCAAAAATATTATTTGAATATTTTTTATATATTTTTTTAGCAATAAAATAATAAAAATACATGAAACCTATAAAAAGAAAAAGTAATATAAAAAACATAGAAAATACTCAATATTCACCATTTTGTAAAGGAGGTTGAAGAACTCCGGCTTCAACATAAAAATAATACATTTCTGGATTTGCATTTGTTATTAATCCATAAGGAGTAAATCTAATAAAAAAAGGAAGAATAAAAACAATTACACCATATATTAATGGATATACTGAACCACTTAATGCTAATGTTTTGAATTCAATTGGTTTATATAAATTAGTTCTAAAACTTGAAATTGAAAATCAAACAAAAGTAATTGGAACAAATGTATGTGTTCATATTGATCTAGTATCTTGAGCAGGATGGTTTTTACCAAAGTCAGTATTTGTTGGAAATAAATATGCTCAATATATTAAACCTACAAATGTAATACATGCTGATATTACTATTAAAATTGTATTGTTTCTAAAGATATTATTTTTAGGAGAAAATAACATAAATAATAATACAAAGAAGCAAATCATATTAGTAGTATTAGTAAAATAACCAAATTTAGCAAACAAGAATACATTACTTGTTTCTGCTGGATCAGTTGGAAATTGCACCATAATAAAACAAAATGAAACTAAAGCAACTAGAAATGAAAAATAGAATAATAAAGTATTTCAAAATAATTTATCTTTTTTCCCTCTATTACTAATAAGTTTAAAGAAATGAGTATGTGAAACAGTTGAATTTAAATCTGAATGAATATTTAATTTTAAATAAAGAAAATAATCTTGAAAATAACCATTATTAATACATCTTTTGAAAAAATAAGGAATTAAAGGTCAAGAGAAGAAACCGAGAAAAGAAATCTTTTTAAATGATTCATCTTTTATTTTAGGAATTAGTCTAAATTGAATATAAAGAGAAGTAGCTAAATAAAAAATTAATGCATAGACTAGAAAACCTCTAATAAGTTGAGCATGAGGACTAATAGCATTTATATCAGGATTATTGATTCCTCAACCGAACTCATTAAATGTTTCACCTGTCAAAATAGCAAAACTAAGTAGCAAAATAAACATTATTAATTGTAATAATGAAAAAATACTTATTTTAGATCATCAGATACTTGTATAGTCATTTTTATTTTTGGTTAAATTCATATTAAAAAAATTATATATTAAAAAATAATCTTTATAAAGATTATTAATATAATATATATTTAATACAATGTAAATATTAAGAATTAAGGAACTAAAAAATATAATGTTTAAACTAATCCCTTTGAAGTATGAATTCAATGCACTAGAGCCGTATTATGATGCTCAAACAGTTGAAATTCATCACACAAAACATCATCAAGCTTATGTTACTAATTTAAATAATGCTCTTGAAAAATTTGATCAATTTAAAGATTGAGATTTAAATAAAATTTTAACTTCATTGGATGAATTTCCAAATGAAATAAAAACTACAATTAGAAATAATGCTGGTGGTATTTATAATCATGATTTATTTTGAGATCAATTTAGTAAAACTCCAAAAGCTATTAGTGATAAATTTTTAAAATTAATTGAAAAAGATTTTAAATCATTTGATAATTTTAAAAATGAATTTGATACAAAAGCAAAAACAAATTTTGGTAGTAGCTGAACATTTTTAGTTTTAGATAATGATGAATTAAAAATAATTAATTTACCTAATCATGATTGTCCTATTAGTAATAATCAAAAACCTTTAATGGTTATTGATATTTGAGAACATGCTTATTATTTAAAATTTCAAAATAGAAGAAATGAATGAATAGATAGTTTTTGAAATATTCTTGATTGAGAAGTTGTTGAAAAGAACTTAGAAAAATAATTAAAAACCTTATTATATTAACCAATATAATAAGGTTTTTAATTATTTAATAAGATATTCCTTTAAAATATAATTAAGATGTATTTTAAATATTAAAATATTTAGGTTTTATATTATGGCTTTTAAAAAATTAACAAAAGGAATATTAATTACTGTTGGTTTAGCAACGGCTGTTACAGCATTAGGATTGCCAACTTTTGGTTTTGTTGAATATTTCAAAAATTTGATAACTAGTATCGTACCAACATCACCTTCTGTGCCTGATATACCTTTGATTCAACTTCAAAAAGGTGGTAATATACCTTATTCTTCAAATAAGAATAATAGCCTTCGAGTGAGTAATTATTTAGAAATAGTAAAACTATTAAAAATTAATGAATATACAAATTATTCAACATTTACAGATGTTTCAATTAATAAAATTTTACATAGTTCTGATATAAAATATGCAAATTTAAATTTAAAAATTTTAAATTATGCTGATATCTCAAGCACAACTAGAACTTTTAGTCTTTTAATTACGGGTAAATATCTTGAAACTGATGTTCAACCAGAACAAATAGTAATAAGTAATATTCCAAATTTTTCAAATAATTTTTATGTTACTAATAATCCAAGAATTAATAAATCATTATTTATTAATGATAAACAAAATCAAATCACTGCTAAGACTTGAGATATTCAAAATTTCTTAAAATATAATGGTGATATTGAAATAAGTTTTAGAAATGATAATTCAGATAATAATAAATTTAGTTTACTTGAACTTTATAAAAATAGAATAATTAATTCAATTACTATTAAATCTGGTGATTTTGGTTCTGATAGACAATGACATATTGAATTAAATATTAATAATTATACATACAATGATGCTAATGCTATATGAGTTCCTGTTTCAGCAAATATAAATCTTAATAACTATATTATGAAAGATGGTAATTTTAATCAATGAGCCGTTGATTTATTAGCTAATGATATTGATTTAATCAATAATCAAGATCCAACAATTTATGCTTCTACTGAATTTTTAAATTGAAAAAGAAAAACTGCGGACTTTAATAAATATTTTAATTTTGAAAATAGTTATTTAAGTTATTTAAATCCAACTAATTTACCAATTAATCAAGTTATTAGACTTGATGCTACAAAAATAGAAGCAAATGATAATAATGGTTTAATCTATGGAGATTTTACATTAGTTCCTATATTATCAACAGGATTAGTATCTAGAAATTTTAATGCTGTTATTAGTGATTTTGCTGTTGCTGTTGAATTATTTAATGAAATTAATTTAAATCAAAATAATAATTTAGTTGCTATAACTAATAAAAGTACATTTTTTAATAATATTATTGCAGATTTAAAAATACCTGAAAATAAAAAATCAATCGAAACGCAACTAAATAATGGATATTTTGCAACAATAGAGAAACCAAAATTTATAAATTCATTTGCTACTAATTTACCAAATGATAAAGTTATTTTCAATAACTTTTATAATAATGCAATTATAGGAACAGAAGAAAATACATCGTTAAATGTTCTTTCTCAATTAAATGTATTAGGAATTAATTTTCATGCTTTAAATAACCAATCAAAATCATTACTTACGATTTTATCTGAGAATAATAAAGCAGGTTTATTTAATAACTTATTTGTGAGTTCAATAAAAATTATTCAAACTACTAATAATTTAGTAACTATTACTAAAAGTGGAGATGGACTTAATTATATTATTAGTACAGATATAACTTTGAAATTATCATATCAAGCTGGTAAATCTTTATCTAACATCGATATTAATTTTAAAACACAAGATATTACTATTCCAATAGGATCTTTAATTTAATTAATAATCACGGATTAAATATTAAGTATTTATTATGAGTCATGTTTCTAGTAAAAGTAATGATAACTTTGAAATATTAGATTTTATGAAGAAAACATATTCAAAAGAAAAATGAAAGTTGAATATATTAATCCAAAAATTATTAATTATCAAGAATTCGAGATATAAAAAAAAAGTAACATAACATGTTACTTTTTTTTATTAATTAATATATATAATCTTGCTTGTGTCTGTTCAAATTGTTTCTAAAATTGTTTTAGCAGTTCCAGGTGCAACTATTTGAGTAACTACTGGGAATGTAGCTGAAAAACCACCGTAATTCGCTGCTGTTCCTGTCGGAACTCACTTATAAGGAAAATCTAAATTTTCTAAAGCTCCGAATATAACTTTTTGTCCTGTTAGTGGAGTAAAAGATTCTGAAATAGAATTTGATGCTGTTGGAAATTTTAAAGTTTTTAAAAGATCTGTACTTCCTAAAAAACTATCAGAAGTAAATTGAACATTTAATCCACTTTTTGACATATCAAGAAGTTTTAAATTAAGAATATTCTTAAAAATATTAGGCCCAATAGTTTTAATATTACTAGGAAGTTCAATTGATGTTATTCTTGATTTAATTTCAGGAGTAAAAGCATTATCTGGAATTCCAGTAAGCTGACTTAAATCACCAGCTTTAATAACACCTAATATAGGATTTATTGGATTTATAATTTTTGCATTTTCATCATTCTTATCTAAAATCTCTGTAATAATTTTAGGTGTGAATTGAAGATCATTATTTCCAGGATCGTTTAAATTTGGTTGATTTACTGTATCATTAACAACAACAGATTCATTTATTACTCAAAGAGTTGTAATTGATGTTCCAATAGGAATAGCTGTTAAAAGTAATGTACTAAAAATAGTAAAAAATATTTTTTTCTTTTTTTCAATTTGATTTTTTTTATCAATTTGATTTTTTTTGTCAATTTCGTTATTTTGCATTTATTTTACTAATCTCCACTTTTATTAATATTAACATAATTTTATATAAAATTAAAAACATAATGCTAACGCTTGGTTTTATCAAAGGGTAATCCCAATGCAGCAGGGAATAAGGATTTCTTACTAAAGATTACTAAAAATAATAATGAAAGCACATATGGTATTGTTCTTAATAATTCTCTAATATAATTTAAACCATCTATATTAATAAGACTGTTTGAATCAAAGATTTCAAAAATAATTGCAAATACAAATGAAGAAAGAATTACTAAAGGCATTTTTCAAGAACCAGCAATTAGAATTGCTATTGCTAAGAATCCTAAACCATTAACTTCACCATTAAAAGTAATTGGACTTCTTAACATAAATATTGATCCAGCTAAACTAGCTAGTACTCCTGAAATTAAAATTCCAATTCATTTAATTCTATCAACATTAATTCCTTGAGCATCAATAGCATTAGGGTTTTCACCAACAGCTCTGAATCTTAATCCAAATGCTGTTTTATGAATAAAGAATCATAAAGCAATAAATATTAAACCGATAATAATAAACATAATTAATGTACTACCAAAAATGTTTGTATCTCCTATTTGAAAAATAGGTACATAATCTGATTTTAATTTATTAGAATTACCATTCGAAATGATTGGTCCTAAAATAGGACTTAAAAAAGTTGCTAATCCAGCGAATAATAAATTAATAGCTACACCTGAAATAACATGATCACTCTTAAGCTTAATTGTTAAGAAACCGAATAAACCGCTTGATACAACTGAAAAGAGCATTGATAAAATCATAGGAATAACAAATGTTCCATTTCCTAAAGGAAAAAATATCATAGCAAAAACAGAAAATGTTAAAGCACCAAAGATCATTTGTCCATCAATAGAAAGATTAACAATTCCCACTTTTTCAGAGAAATAACCAGATAGTGAAGCTGCACCTAATATTAAAAACATGAAAAGGATACTTTCAATTAAACTTGTAACTGTACTTAACATTATTATTCATCTCCATTTCTATCAATAAATTCTTCAACATCATCAAAATCTTTGTCTTTAATTATTTGAGTCAGTTTTTCACTACTTTTTTTATCTAATTTCAACTTATCAATTTTATTAAGTCATTTATTAGAAATATTTTTAAATTTTGATTCAGTATCAACATTTTTAGATAATCTATTTTTTAAGAATTCATCTGATGATCTTTTATAATCATTAGATTTACGAGTTCTTGAAATCATACCAATTTTTATTTTTTCAATTTTAGCTCTTTGATCAGAATTATATTTTGTTAAATCTTCATCAATTTTTAAATTTTTATTAGAACTAATAATTTGATATTCTGATTCAGGATTTAATTCTTTTTCAATTTTTATTTTATTTAAATTAAACCTAAAATCATTAAAAATTTCACTTCTCTCTTTTTGATAATTTTCAGAAGCATTTTTTTGTTCTTCTGTTAATTCACCATCATTTTTCTTAATATTTAATTGAACAAATTTATATTTAGAAATTAAAGAATCCATTCTATTATCAAAATTTTCTAATTCTTCTTTTGATTTATTTCCATATTTTTTTGAAAGAAACAAACTCATTGGTTTGAAATTAAAGAATACAACTGAAACAGCTGCTCCTACCATAATGAAACCAAGAATAACATTTGTAAATACTGGTGTTGTTGGTAAGAAAGGAGATGAAGCTTGAAATAAACCTAATAAAGCACTAACTAAAAGTGTTCCAAATGGATTTCCAGTTGCTATTAATCCAACAGCTACTCCATTAAATCCTTCAATAGGAACTGCTGTTGATGTAATTGATATTGGAATAAAAGTATTAAGTGATGTATATAAAACAGCACCTAGTAATCCAGCAATTGCTCCACTTATAGCAAATGAAGATAATTTTAGAAGTTTAACATTATAACCGAAATTAATAGATGCTTCTTCTGAATGTCCTACTGATTTTAATTTATGACCGAATGTTGTAAATTTAAAAATAACTCAAATAAAGATCCCAACAATTAAAGTAATAATAATAGCAGGTAATCATCCACCAAGTTCACCAGCTTGTAATAAAGCATTTGAATTAAAATTTACAGAAGATGAAAATTGTGTTGGATCATTTGGAAAAAACTCACCAATAATGAATTTTGAAATAAAAAATAAAACTCAATTTAATAATAATGAACTAATAACTTCATTAACATTAAAATATACTTTTAATAATCCTGTAGAAGTAGAAATTATGGAAGCTGATAACATTGTTAAAAATATTAAGAATATTGGTCCTCAACCTAATAATGCTTCATTAGGAATAGAATTAATTATTGCTAAAGCAACTACACCTGACATCAACATTTGACCGGAAATACCGATATTAAAAATACCAGTTTTCTTTGCAAAAATAAATGAAAAGGCACTTAATGCAAAAATAGATGTATTAATAATCCATGATTCTCATTCAATTGCACCTTCAGAAAATAATTTTTGAATTAAATCAATTGGATTAATTCCAAACATGGTTGCAATTAAAACAGAAACAAGAATAGATGCTAAAATAGAAAGTGAAATAACTATTATTGTTTTAGAAGTTGTTTTTCTAGTTCTAGAATAAAGAAGTGAGTCAATAGCTAAAGTGGAATTAAGATTTTTCATTTATAATTCCTTTCCAGCAAATAATTCACCAATGTGAGCTTTTGTCATAATATCTTTATTACCAATTTCAATAAAATGCCCATTATGAATAACTGCAATTTTATCTGCCAAAGCTAATATTTCATCTAATTCATATGAAATTAATAAAACAGCATTACCTTTTTCTTTTTCACGCATTATTTGATAATGAACATATTCAATAGCACCTAAATCAAGACCTCTTGTTGGTTGAACCATAATAATTAATTTATGTTCATTTGAAATTTCTCTTCCAATAATTAATTTTTGTTGATTTCCACCACTTAATAATCTGGAAGGAGCTGTTCCTCTTGTCGTTCCTCTAATATCGTATTTTTGAATAATTTTTTTTGCATATTCATCAATTGATAATTCATTAATAAAACCTTTTTTTGAAAAAGGTTCTTCATCAATTTTATTAATAACAATATTAGTTTTAATAGGCATATCAAGGATTAATCCATGCTTATGTCTATCTTCTGGAACATTACTAATTCCCAAATTTAATCTTTTTTTAATAGATACATTAGTGATATCAGTATCTAGAAATTTAATAACAGAAGTTTTATCTTTTATAAATCCATTTAAAATTAAAGCAAGTTCTGTTTGACCATTACCTTCAACACCAGCAATAGCAAAAACTTCACCTTCTCTTATTTTAAAATCTATTGTATGACCGTTACTTTGAAATTCTTTTTTAAAATTAGAAATTTCATTGATTTTTTTATCAATTTTTAGATCCATTGAATATGAAGTTTTTATTTTATTTTTTTCTTTTAATATATCTAATTTCTTTTCAAGAAGATTAAAAAGTCTTTTTTTAATAGTATTAATTTCGTTATCAATTGAATTTAATTCATTAATATGAGTTCTATTATTATCAATTTGTCTTAATCTTGCCTTTTTATTAATAAGACTTCTAATTTTTTTTACATCAGGAATTGAGCTAAATACTTTTGTTGAACTTGATACTGTTAAATTCTTAACATCTAAAATAACTTCACCAAGTTCAATATCACTATTATTCTTAACTTCAACAATTTTTTTACCAACCATTAAAGATGCCATTTCATCAACTGTTTTATCTTTAACAACAAAAGTATCAATTAATTTTCCATGTCTAATAACAGTAGCATTATCAGCTATTTTTTTAATTTCATTAAACTTATGAGTAATAATAATAATTGTTTTACCTTGTTTTTTAAAATTTGAAAGCATTTTTAAAAATTGTTCAATTTCATCATCACTTAAAACCGCTGTTGGTTCATCAAAAATTAAAATATTTGCATTTCTATATAAAAGTTTTAAAATTTCAGTTTTTTGTTGTTGACCAACAGATAAACTTGAAATTTTAGAATTAATATTTAAATTAAAATTATATTCATCAATTAAAGCTTTTATTCTTTTTTTAGAATCTTTTGTTTCTAAAAAAACACCATTTGTGTCTTCAACGCCAAGAATAATATTTTCAAAAACAGTATAATTTTGAACAAGTTTAAAATGTTGGTGAACCATACCAAGACCTGCTTTATTAGCATCCATAGCAGAATTAAAAAAAACTCTTTTATCATTAATTAAAATTTCGCCAGAGTCAGGTGTATATAATCCAAATAAAATTGACATTAATGTTGACTTACCTGCACCATTTTCACCAATAATTGTATGAATTTCATTTTCTCTAACATTTAAAGTAATATTAGTATTAGCTTTGATTTTTCCATTTAAAAATGTTTTATAAATGTTATTCATTTTAATAGCATATTGTGGTGTTTTGTTATTTTCAACATTCATAAGATTTACTTTTGCCTTTCTTGTTTTTTTAGATCTTTAATTAAATTTCTGGAATATTAATTCCGAGTGATTTTAAAAATTCAAAAATACCTCTATATGTTGATTCTGAGAAGGAAGCATCCTTTAATAAGGTTGTAGAAGTTGATAAAGAAACTAATATTTTTTCTTTGAAATCTTGATTATTTTCCACTATAAAATTCTTTTTATTCATTGCTGGGATTGTTGCTTCTGGAGAATATGGAACAAAACTTTGAATTAAAGGAAAATCTGCATCAGCACCATATTTAAATATGGTAGGAACTCCTTTTTCAGTAGCAACATAAACCATACCAGCAGGTGTTGAAAGGAAATTTAATTTTTCATTATAAACATCAATAACTCCTGGAATAGCCAATGCCTCTTGTAGATATTTACTACCTGTTTCTGATACACCAACAGAACCATTTTCTAAATTACCAACACTATGAGCACCAAACCCACCAATTCCTTTTTCATCAATTAATTCTTGATAATAAGTATTAGTTATGTCAACACCATCTTTATCTATAACTGTTGGAGCTACATTACCATTTTGGATAATTTCTAATATTTTCTTTCCAACTACATCTAATCTTTTTAAAGATGACATTTGAATAATTTTTCCATTACCAACATGACCACCATTTCTTAAAGGTGCATTAACATTAATATCTTCTTCAACAGCTGAATCAGCACCAATTAAAATTGTTTTTAAACCAGTAAATTTTCTAATTGAACTAAGAGCATCATTTATTTGAGGACCTGCAACTGGGAAAAATACATCAACTCCATTAACACCTGGTGTTTTAGGATTAAGGTATAAATCAGAAATTTCAGAACCGCCACCGATCCCGAAATTATTATTTAAAAAATTATTATTATCAATTGTTTTATGTTCCATAGGAAGATATTTATTTGTAGTTGTTGGTAAATTATTATAAGCAGGTAGAATTACTTCATTAAAAAATTCCATCCCTTGTTGAAAGCCACCTAAGAAAGATGTAACAGATGAAAAAACAGCACCACCATAACCAGCTCATTTAAAACTTGTTCTACTTGATGTGCTTGGATTTTCATCAAAATTTTCTGGCATGAAATATTCTTGATTTTTATTTAATAAAACAGATACTGCGATTGCTGTTTGAAAACTACCCAAATCACTTCTAAAAGAAGATGAAGCAGTATTAGCACTTGCTAAAGCAGGTGTTTCCCCACCAAATGACAAAATTTCATCCAAAAGAATGAAACCTATATTTTTAAATGTTTCTAAATTAGCTTGATTGTAAGCTAATTTAATTGGGCTAGAATGTGAAAAGCCTGCAGCCATTATTATTTCAGCATCTCTTTTCGCTAGAGTTTTATATGAATCAAGAGTACCGATAGGTGTATTTGTAGTTGGGTTTGCGTAATAATTAAATATTTCTCCAGAGTTTATATTTAGAACATAGCCCGCAGAAACAGCTGTTATAGCAGCTACAGAACTTAATGTTAATCCTAAGAATAAAGGGATTTTTTTATTAATCATTTCAAACTTCCAAAAATTTAATTTAACTTTTATAAAATCATTATAAGCATAATTTTTAGAAAAAGCAATATAAATAAAAAATAAAAAAATCAAGTCTTATTAAGACTTGATCAGGATAATAAATTTCGTTGAGATATAAAAAAATTATATGTTTTAATTTTTAAAATTAATTGGATTATAAGACAATTAAAGTGAAGTAATATTAAAAAAATACTACGATTATTATTATTTTTTTTTCTAAAAATATATATAAATTAATATACTCTTATTTTTCTTATTTTTAAATTAAATTTTTGGAATATTAATTCCTAGTGATTTTAAAAATTCAAAAATGCCTTCATATGTTGATTGTGAGAAGGAAGCATCCTTTAATAAGGTCGTAGAAGTTGATAATGCAACTAATATTTTTTGATTATAAGCTTGATTATTGGGAACTATAAAATTCTTTTTATTCATTGGTGGCATTGTTGCCTCTGAAGAATATGGAATAAAATTTTGAATTAAAGGAAACTCTGCACCAACACCATATTTAAATGTTGTAGGAACTCCTTTTTCAGTAGCAATATAAACCATACCAGCAGGTGTTGAAAGGAAATTTAATTTTTCATTATAAAGATCAATGACTCCTGGAATAGCTAATGCTTCTTGTAGATATTGATCACCTGCTTTTGAAACACCAACAGAATTATTTTCTAAATTAGCAACGCTATGGGTACCAAATCCACCAATTCCATTTTCATCAATTAATTCTTGATAATAAACATTAGTTATATCATTACCATCTTTATCTATAACTTTTGGAGCTACATTACCATTTTGGATAATTTCTAATATTTTTTTACCAACTACATCTAGTTTTTTTAATGATGACATTTGAATAATTTTACCATTACCAACATGACTACCACCTCTTAAAGGTAAATTAATATTAATATCATCTTCAACAGCTGAATCAGCACCAATTAAAATTGTTTTTAAATTACTAAATTTCCTAATTGAACTAAGAGCATCATGTATTTGAGGACCTGCTACAGGAAAAAATAAATCAACTCCATTAACTCCTGGTGTCTTAGGATTAAGGTATAAATCAGAAATTTCAATACCTCCACCAATAAAAAAACTACTATTTAAAAAATTATTATTGTCAATTGTCTTATGTTCAATAGGAAGATATTTATTTGTAGTTGTTGCAATTTTATTATAAGCAGGTAATATTATTTCATTAAAAAATTCAATCCCTTGTTGAAAACCGCCTAAGAAAGATAGGATAGATGAAAAAGTAGCAGCCCCATAACCAGCTCATTTAAAACTTTCTCGCTTTGGAGTATTTGGATTATCATCAAAATTTTCAGGCATGAAATATTCTTGATTTTTATTTAATAGAATAGCTGATGAGATTGCTGTTTGGAAACTACCTAAATCACTTCTAAAAGAAGCTGAAGCAGTATTAGCACTTCCTAAAGCAGGTGTTTCCCCACCAAATGACAAAATTTCATCCAAAAGGATGAAACCGATATCTTTAAATGTTTTTGAATTAGTTGGATTGAAAGCTAATTTAATTGGACTAGAATGTAAAAACCCTGCAGCCATTATTATTTCAGCATCTCTTTTTGCTAAAGTTTTATATGAATCGAGAGTTCCTATAGGTGTATCTGATGTTGGATTTGCATAATAATTAAATATAGCCCCTGAATTCATATTGAGAACATAACCTACAGAAACAGCTGTTATAGCAGTGACTGAACCTAATGTTAATCCTAAGAATAAAGGTATTTTTTTATTAATCATTACAACCTTCTAAAAATTTAATATTCAATTTCAATAAAAGATTATAAACATAATTATTAAATAAATCAATAAAAAAAATAAAACAACCTTATTTTTAACTAAATAATCCAATTGTAAGAGGGATTAAATTTAAATATTAATTAAATATCTCTTCTTGCTAAAGTTTTATATAAAAATTAGATTACTTTTTTATCTTTATATTTGTAATTAAATTTCTGGAATATTAATACCAAGTGATTTTAAAAATTCAAAAACACCTTCATATGTTGATTGTGAAAAAGAAGAATCCTTTAATAATGTTGTAGTAGTTGATAATGCAACTAATATTTTTTGATTATAAGCTTCGTTATTTCTTATTATAAAATTCTTTTTATTCATTAATGGCATTGTTGCCTCTAAAGAATAAGGAACAAAATTTTGTATTAAAGGAAAATCTGAATCAGAACCATATTTAAATGTTTTAGTAACTCCTTTTTCAGTAGCTACATAAGTCATACCAGCAGGTGTTGAAAGGAAATTTATTTTTTCATTATAAGCATTAATAACTCCTGGAATAGCTAATGCCTCTTGAAGATATTGATCACCTGCTTTTGAAACACCTACAGAACCATTTTCTAGATTACCAACACTATGGGTACCAAATCCACCGATTCCATTTTCATCAATTAATTCTTGATAGTAAACATTAGTTATATCATTACCATCTTTATCTATAACTTTTGGAGCTATATTACCATTTTGGATAATTTCTAATATTTTTTTACCAACTACATCTAGTCTTTTTAAAGATGACATTTGAATAACTTTACCATTGCCAACATGACTACCACCTTTTAAAGGTAAATTAATATTGATATCATTTTCAACAGCTGAATCAGCACCAATTAAAATTGTTTTTAAATTATTAAATTTCCTAATTGAACTAAGAGCATCACTTATTTGAGGACCTGCTACAGGAAAAAATAAATCAACTCCCTTAACTCCTGGTGTCTTAGGATTAAGGTATAAATCAGAAATTTCAATACCACCACCAATTCCAAAATTATTATTTAAAAAATTATTATTATCAATTGTTTTATGTTCAATAGGAAGATATTTATTTGTAGTTGTTGAAATTTTATTATAAGCAGGTAATATTATTTCATTAAAAAATTCAATCCCTTGTTGAAAACCGCCTAAGAAAGATAGGATAGATGAAAAAGTAGCAGCCCCATAACCAGCTCATTTAAAACTTTCTCGCTTTGGAGTATTTGGATTATCATCAAAATTTTCAGGCATGAAATATTCTTGATTTTTATTTAATAGAATAGCTGATGAGATTGCTGTTTGGAAACTTCCTAAATCACTTCTAAAAGAAGTTGAAGCAGTATTAGCACTTGCTGTAGCGGGTATATCCCCACCAAATGACAAAATTTCATCCATAAGAATGAAACCTATATCTTTAAATGTTTTTAAATTAGATGGACTGTAAGCTAATTTAATTGGACTAACATGCTGAAATCCTGCAGCCATTATTATTTCAGCATCTCTTTTTGCTAAAGTTTTATATGAATCAAGATTACCAATGGGGGTATCTGATGTTGGATTTGCATAATAATTAAAAATAGACCCTATATTCATATTCAAAACATAACCAATAGATACAGCTGTTATAGTAGCAATTGAACCAAAAGTTAATCCTAAAAATAAAGGTAATTTTTTATTAATCATTTCAGACTTTCAAAATTTTATATTTTAATTTTATAATTTTATTATAAACATAATTATCAAATAAAAAAATAAAAAGCAGTATTGAACCTTATTATTAAAAAATTTCATCCATATGGATGAAATTTAAATTTTTAATTCAACATTGCTCTTATGTCAAATTTTTTAGATTATAATCATGTCTTCTAATTCTTTCTTTTTAGACTTAGATGTTCCTGAATCTACTGAACCTAATTTTACTTTTTCAATATAAAGATCTGTTAATGATTTTGATTTATCATATTTACCAGTATAAACAATTTTACCACCATCTAGAATAGTAACAGCATCAGTATATTGTTCAACCTCAGCTAAAATATGAGAAGCTATGAAAATTGATTTGCCTTCTGATTTTAATTTTAATAGTATTTCGAACAATTCATGTCTAGCAAGTGGATCAAGATTAGCAGCTGGTTCATCCATTATTAATAAAGATGGTTCGATTATTAATGCTTGAGCTAAAAGTATTTTTTTCTTTTGACCAGATGAAAAAGTATATGGTTTCTTATTAATCATATTTTGCATATTAAGTTCTTCAAGTTTTTCTATACAATATTTAGTTGCATCTTTTTTAGATAATCCAGATAGAATTCCCATAGAAACTAAATAATCTTTTGTTGTAAACTCTCTAGGAAAAACAGCATGTTCTGGAATATATCCAATATGTCGTTTAGCTTCAAATTTTCAAATATCCTGACCATAAACTTTAATTTGACCATCTCATTTTTTATAAGCGCCAACTAAAGCTTTAATTGTTGTTGTTTTTCCAGCACCATTAGCACCAATAAAAACATGAAATTCACCTTCAGCAATTTTAAAATTTATTTTATCAATAGCTGCTTTATCAGATTTATGATATTTTTTGTGTAAGTCAATTACTTCTAGAATAATTTTTTCTTTTTTTTCCATATTAAACAAAGTCCTCATTATAATAATAAACTGATGCTAATATGAATAATAAAATTAAAACACTACTTCAAAATAACATAACACCTCAAGTTGGTGAACGAAATCCATTTATATTAAGATTAATAATACCAGCAGTAGTATTAGGCAAAGCATAAATAAAAGGTTCTAGAACTCCTGCTGTATCATTGTTATTATTATTAAATAAAATAGTTCAACCACCGATGAAACTTGCTTTAGGAATATTTATTGGTCCTGGTCCATCTAAAGTTTGAGAAAAAGATTCAAGTCTTAAAATTTGATTCAATAAATTGTCTGGATTTTCAAAATCAATTCCAAATTGTGATCTTAGATAATCATTTGAACTAATTTCATAAGATCTCATATATAACAATGCTAATGTAGTTTCAGCTGTAGCTGCAACAAGTGGAGGCGGAATCTTATCAAACATTGTTTCAGCATCCTTATGAGATGCTTTTAAAGTTTTGTCAATTTCTTTTACTATTTTATCTTCGGTTAATAATTTACTTATAGTTGGTATATCAACTGATATAGCATTAGTAGTATCTAAAGAACCGTCTATATTTTGTTTATATAGAAAATAATTTTTTTGTGAAGAATCATTTTTAATAACATTGTGACCTTCATAATTATAATTAACAGGTTTTGATGTATTAAAATCAAAAATTGTTTGAGATGCAAATGATTGAATCTCTCCATTAGATTTTCATGAAACTTTAATTTCAGGTGATTGTTCACCATTAAATGCTTGAGAAATCATAGATGTAGGATTAAGAAAACTATTGATCGCTGCTAATATTCCAGCATCAGAACTTTCATTTCAAGCTTTTTGAAACCTTTCTATTTGAACTGGAGTAAAAGGTTTATTATCAGAATTTAAAAGAACCATTCCATTCGGAGAAAGATTCACAATAGGGTTTCTATCAAAAATTGGTTCTGTACCAACATCTTGAGTAAGAATTTTAAATAAAGTTTCTGTTGGTCTATTTTTAAATAAAATTGGATTTGAAAAGACTGTCCCAACTATTGTTAATAATGGGAAACTAATTAAAACCATTGATAAAGTATTTTTAACAGATAGTTTAATAGAAATAAATGATGATAGTAAAGCAAAAATAAAGAAAATTAATATTAACCCAATTGTTAAACCAAACATAAAATTATTTATATTTGAATCAATATAATCAACAAAAATATCTTGACTTCTTAACATATATAAAGTGCTAATAAAAATTAAGAAAATTCATAATCAATAAACAATACCAATTAATAATAAATATAAAAATTTAGCTAATATTATTGTTTGTCTTGTGATTGGTTTTGAAACAACGAGTGTTTCGATTCCATCCATTTTACCTTCTTTAAAAATGGTAAGAGTGACCATACAACCAAATAAAATCATGAATGATCAAGCAATACTAAAATTAATTGGAACAAAAATATTTATTGCAGTTATTTTAAACACTAGGTCAGTATTTGGAAGTGACATTAGTATTATAGGAAAAACCAACAAAAGAATAAGTGCACCTAAAGGAACTATTATTGTTGGTTTTCTTTTTAAAACATACATGTTTAAAAAATATAAATAGTTAAAAAAGGAAGACACTTCATTTTTAGAAGTTCTCATATTATTATTTTCTTTAGAATTTAATATATTATCAGTATTTTTCACTAATAAACCTCTTTAAAATCCATAAATTATTTCTTTTCAGCTCTTAATTTTTTTAATAATAGGGTTGAATATTTACCAATTTCATCAAATACTAGTAATTTTTCATCAATAGTATTACCTGGATTAGCTTTTAATCTATTAATATTATCTTTTAATTCTTGAATAGACATTGAATCTAAATCTTCACTATTATTTTTTGATTCAATAACTGCTTTTGCTGCTGCTTCTTTTTCTAATTCTGCTGCTTCTGCTTCTTTTGCTGCTTTTGCTGCTTCAAATTGATTTCTTTCAATTAAATCTTGTTCTTCTTGTAATCTAATAGCTTCTAATTGCATTTCTCTTTGAGCATTTTCTTCAGCTATTCTTGTTGCTTCTAATTGAGCTTGAGCATTTTCTTCGGCTCTTCTTGTTGCTTCTAATTCAGCTTCTTTTGCTGGATCATATGCAGGAACAATAGGTTCTGATGAAGCAAAAGAATTAAAATCAGAACTTCCGAATGATGAACTTGAATTTGAACCAAATGATGAACTCGAACCAAATGAATCATTACCAAATGATGAACTTGAACCAAATGAATCATTACCAAATGATGAACTTGAACCAAATGAATCATTACCAAATGATGAACTTGAATTTGAATCAAATGAAGAATCATTACCAAATGGATTACTATTGTCAAATGATGAAGTTGAAGTTGAACCAAATGGATTGCTATTATCAAATGAAGGAGGCGGAATTAAAGATAATGGATCTTCACTAGTTAAAGCTGATGTAGAACTAAAAGGGTCTACAAACTCTTCTGCTGGTGGTGAATCAGTATTATTAAATGTACCTTCTTGATTTAAATAAGATGTATAATCCGGATTATAATCAGTTTGAAGATTTTTATTGTTAGATGAACGATCTTTTTTTGCCATAAAGAATTCCTTAGTGAACTATAAAAGTATTTTATAGTTATTATACTTACTTAAAATTATAAATTATTTTGTTTATATTTTTGTTTATATTTAAAAATTTTTTTTCATATTCTGTTTGAACATTATCAAAATTATATTTATTTTCAAGATTTTCATATAAATTTTCAGTATTATAAATCAAATTTATTTTATCAATACTATTTAAAATAACATCATTTAGGGTATATAAATATAATAAATCATTGTCAGTTTTAAATTCAATTGTTTTATTTGGTAATAAAATTTTTTGATAGATATATAAAAACTTTCAATTTGTTAAACGATTTTTCTCATGCCTTTTTTTAGGTCATGGGTCAGAAAAATTCAAATATATTTTATTAATCATGCTTTCACTAAAAATATTTTCTAATTCAGATGCATCAAAAACTAGTAATTTTAAATTATTTATTTTATTCTCTAATTTAATTAATTTATTAATACAAATCGCTAAAACCGCTGGCATTTTTTCAATACCAACAAAATTTATATTTGGATTATTAATTGCTTTTTGAATAATAAAGTCACCTTTACCAACTCCAATTTCAAGTTCTATTTTTTCATTATCGTTATTAAAAATTTCTTTTCAATCTAATTTATTGTTTTCTGAATAATTAATTAGATAGTGATTATCTAAATTCATTTGTTCAATTAATTTAGGGTTTTTTCTAAGTCGCATTAATTATTCCTTAAATTCTTCATATTTTAATAATGAAAAATATTTTCTTTGTTTGATAACTTCATAAATTGCAATTGCTACTGTATTTGATAAATTAATACTAATAGATTTTTCATTCATTGGAATTCTAATTGATGTATCTAAATAATTCTTTAGAATTTTTTTATCAATACCTTTAGATTCTTTACCGAACATAAAATAAATATCTTCATTTGTGTCTTCATAATTATATTCATCAAGCATTTTTTGACCATAACGAGAAAACATATAAATTTTATCAGGATTATTTTTTGAAATAAAATCATCAAACGAATCATATTGTTTAATATTTTCTAAATCAAAATGATTAGTTGATGATCTTTTGATATATTTACTATCTAGGAAAAATCCATAAGGTCTTATTAAATGTAAGTTAGCATTAAAAGCATGGCATGTTCTTAATATATTCCCTGTATTATTAGCTATCTCTGGTTCAAATAAAATAATATTAATCATCTCTTTGTTACTTCTAAGTAAATTCTTTAGTTTTTGTTTCTATCTTTAATGATTTTAAAGATTCTAAACTTGAATTTAATTGTCCTTTATAATTTTCTAATTTTGTTTTTTCTTCATCTATTTTATTTTTTGGAGCTTTAGTAATAAAATTTTCATTACTTAGTATTTCATTACTTCTTTTAATTTCTTTTTCAAGGAAGATAATCATCTTTTCAATTTTAGAAATTTCATTTTCAGAATGAAACTCAACTTTAGCATAAACTTCAATTACAAAGTCATCAACTAGTTTAGTATATTTATTAGCTAAAATACCAACATTGGTAACACTTACTATTTTTGATTTCTTTAAAAATAGATAATCATTAATTTTATCTGTTATTTTAGAAAATAATTTAATATCTTTTTTAGTTAAAATATTAATTTCTAAAAATTCATTATTACTTAAATTTTCTTCAGCTCTAATTTGATTTATTGCAGTTATTATATCAATAGTTTTATTGATGATTTTTTCACTGCCTATTTTTAATTGAACTGGTCATTTTTCTTTTAATATTGAAATTTTAGGATTATAGAAATAAGAATAAATTTCTTCAGTTAAAAATGGACATTGAGGGTGAAGCATAATTAATATTTGTTTTAATACATATTGAGCAACAGCTATTTCATTTTGAGCATACATTTTATTATTAGTATTAATCTTTGTAAATTCAATATAATTATTACAAAAATCATTTCAGATAAAATCATAAAGAGTTTTTGAAGCTAGAACAAAATTATATTTATCCATATTTTTTGAAACATTTTTAATAACTTTATTTAATTTCTTTAAGATTCATTTACTTGAATCTGAAAGTTCACCAATTTTAATTTTATAGTTTTTATTAGGTTTTGAATTTAGAAAAATAAATCGTGCAGAATTTCATATTTTATTTAAGAAGTTTCAATTAGATCTAATTTTTTCATTACTAAATTTAATATCTTCTCCAACGGATGAAGATGAGGTTAAGAAATATCTTAAAGCATCAGCTCCATATTCATCTATTACTGAATTAGGATCAATACCGTTGTTTAATGACTTAGACATTTTCTTGCCTTTTTCATCACGAATTAAACCATGAATATAAACATTTTTAAAAGGTATTTTATTAGTAAAATATGATGACAAAGTCATCATTCTTGAAATTCAAAAATAAAGAATATCATGACCAGTTACCATCATATCTGTTGGAAAGAAAGTTTTAAACTTGGTAGAAGTATCTTTTGGTCATTCAAAACAAACAAGTGGTCAAATAGCTGAAGAAAATCATGTGTCTAAAACATCTGAATGTCTTGTTCAATTTTTTATTGGTTTTGGTTCTTTTTCACTAACATGTACTTCGTTAGTTTCACTATTAATTCAAACAGGTAATTGATGTCCTCATCATAATTGTCTACTAATACATCAATCTTCAATATTAACTAATCAATTAATTAAGTTTTTATCAAATCTATCTGGATAAATTTTAACTTTGTTTTCAACAGAACCTCTTTTTTGATTATTAATAACATTCTTAACAAGAGGTTTCATTTTAATAAATCATTGTTTAGAAATAATAGGTTCAACAATTTCATCAGTTCTTTCAGAAAAACCAATTTGAGTTTCATATTTTTCATCTATTTTTTCAACAAAAGAATTCTTAGCTAATTTTTCAACTAATAATTTACGACATTTTATTCTATCTAAACCTTCAAATTCACCGGCTTCTGAATTCATTGTTCCATCATTATTCATAATATTGATTGAAGGTAATTTATGTTTTTTACCTAAAATATTATCATTGAAATCATGACTAGGTGTACATTTCATAATACCTGTTCCAAATTCTATTTCAATATATGGATCAGTCAATATTTTTAACTCTTGATTATTAACTGGATTAATAACTATTTCATTAACTAAATGTTTATATCTTTCATCAGTAGGATTAACAAATACAGCAACATCCCCAAACATAGTTTCAGGTCTTGTTGTTGAAATTGTAATATATTCATTTTTATCTTTTAAATAATATTTAAAATAATAAAGTTTAGAGATAACTTGTTTATGAATAACTTCAATATCACTAATAGCTGTTTGAAGCTTAACATCTCAATTAACAAGTTTTTCGCCTTCATAAATTAAATTATTTTGATAAAGTTCACAAAAAACTTTATTAACAGCATTATTAACAGATTTATCCATTGTAAAGAGTTCAGATGAATAATCTAAACTAAGTCCAAGATTCCTTCATTGAGAGTGGATGAATTTAGAATGAGATTCTTTTCATTCCATCAATTCACTAACAAATTTTTCTCTTCCAAGTTCTCGATAATCTATATTTTTTTCAGTTAATAAATATTTTTGAAATTTTGTTTGTGTAGCAATACCAGCATGATCAGTTCCTGGAACTCAAATTGTTCTAAAACCTTGTAATTTTTTATATCTAATAATACTATCTTGAATAGTACCATTTAATGCATGACCTAAATGAAGATGTCCTGTAATGTTTGGTGGAGGTAAAACAATTGAAAAAGGCTTTCCTTTCAATGAAGGTTTAAATAATTCCTTATTTAACCAATCATCATACTTACCTTTTTCAACAATTAAGTGATTATATTTTTTTTCCATAATTAACTCTTATTTATGATTGAATTATTGATTTTATTTTTGATAGAACTAAATTAATATTTATTCTACTTCTTGCGCTTATCATGATAATATTTTCTTTATCAACATTTAAAAATTGAGCAGTTTTTTCTAAGTTATTAACATACTTACTAATATTTTGTTTATCTATTTTATTCATTATAATAATATGATTTGAGAAATTTTCTTGAAAATAATTACTCATTTCTTGATCTAAGTCGGTTATTACATTTCCATCCACAATTTGAAAGACAGCTTTAAGAGATGTTGAGTTAAATAAATATTCTTCAACAATATGAATTAATTCTTTTCTTTTTTGTTTTGAAACATTAGCATAACCATAACCTGGTAAGTCTACTAATCTAAAATTCTTATCTTCAAAATAATTAATTAATTGAGTTCTTCCAGGAGTATTTGAAACTCTTGAAATTTTTGAATTAGAAAGAGCATTTATTAATGAACTTTTACCGACATTAGAACGACCGATAAAACATACTTCACTTAAATTATCATAAATTAATTCACTTGCTTTAGTAGCTGATTTAATAAATTTCATTATTTCTTTTTAACAGCTTTATTATAAATTTCATTTATTTGTTTCTCAGTAGGTTTTCTACCTACTTGTTGGTAGATCATTCTAATAGTATCTTTTGAGATTGGCGGATTTTTTTCTAATTGTTTCTTAAAGACTTTCATAGCAATAAAGTAACCTAAAGCAGCGCCTGCTAGTAATGCTAGTGGAATTCCAACACTTATACCGACTATTAATCCTATTTCCATGAAATCTCCTTATTTTTTTAAATTATACTATTATGTTTTTGTTTTTAAATTTGTTCTTTGTTTTAGAAAAAATAATTTGATTAAGATACTTCTGTAAATTAACAATTGGAATTATTGAAAAGGCAAAAGCAATTCCATAAAAGAAGTTAGTTGGATCATCATAAATACCTGATACAAAATCACCACTTGCTTGATTAAAGAATAAATCTTGAACAGTTGGAGTAAAGTAAATGAATGCTAATAACATAAATCCTAAAACTAATGAACCTCATAAATATTTATTATTATAAAAATTTCTAGTAAATAAAGTAGGTTTTGAATCCTTACAATTAAAGCTATGAAATATTCTTATCATTCCTAATGTAACAAAAGAAAGGTTTGATGATAAAAGGAATCTAATATTATTATCAACAAGTATTCCATTAATTTGAGTATTATTAAAAATAAGAAATCAACTAATAAAAAATGAACTAAGAACAACTATTGCAATAATAATTGCTTCTGAAACTAATCGACGTATAAATTCTTTTGTAATAAAAGTTTCATCAGCTAGTCGTGGTCTTTCATGAATCACACTTTCTTTTGCTTTTTCAAAACCAATTGAAACTGCGGGGAAAAGATCAGTAAGTAAATTTAAGAATAAAAGTTGAATAGCACTATATGGAAGTATTTCAATTACTTGTGCACCAGATATAGCAGAAATAGATAATTGAAAAATTAAAAGTGTTATTACAATAAAAATTGTTGCAATGTTTCCAGTTAATAAATATCTAATAACATTTTTAATATTATTATAAGCATTTCTACCTAATTTAATTGCTGTAATTATTGTAGAAAAATTATCATCAGTTAAAACCATAGAAGCAGCTTCTTTAGAAACTTCTGTTCCAGTAATTCCCATAGCAACACCAATATTTGCTTCTTTTAATGCTGGTGCATCATTAACACCATCACCAGTCATTGAAACAATTTTATTTTTTGTTTGTCATGCTCTTACTATTTTAATTTTATCTTCAGGTGAAACTCTTGCATAAACTGAATAATTTTCAACTCTTTCATTAAGTTCTTCTTGAGACATTTCACTTAATTCCATACCGCTTAAGTAATTATCTGTTTCAGGATTAAAAATTCCAATTTGAGTAGCAATAGCAACTGCTGTTGAGTGATGGTCTCCAGTTATCATAACTGGTTTTATTGAAGCAACTTTACATTCTTTAATAGATTCAATAACTTCTGGTCTCGGTGGATCAATCATTGCTATTAAACCTAAGATAGTTAAATTTTCTTCATCATCAAATGAAATTTTATCTTTGTTTATTTCTTTAAAACAAATAGCAAGAACACGATATCCATTGTTAGCAAAATCATCATTTACTTTATTTAGTTTTTCAATATCTTCTTTTGTTATCTTTCTAACTTTAGAATTAGAAACAATATTTGCTGTTGAAACTAGAATTTTATCAATAGCACCTTTTGTAATCATAACTTTTTGATTATTATCATTAATTAAAACTGACATTTTCATTCTTACTGAATCGAATGGAATTTCAGCTAATCTTTGATTATTATCTCTTAAATAGCTTGCATTTTGATTACTATATTTTTGATAGAAATCAATTAGAGCAACCTCAGTAGGGTCACCAATTAATCTACCATCTTCATTAATAGCATCACTAGAGTGAACAAAATATTCCATCAATTTAACTTGATCAGAATTATTTAAATTAATATCTTCAGCAAGTTTAGTTTCTTCATTATTATAAAAAGAAACAACAGTCATTTTATTTTGAGTTAAAGTTCCTGTTTTATCTGAACATATTACTGAAATAGAACCTAATGTTTCAACTGATTTTAATGTTTTTAAAATAGCTTTGTTTTTTGATAAAACTTTTGAAGATGTCGTTAAAATAATTATTACAATTGAACTTAATGCTTCTGGAATAACAGCAACAGCTAATGCTACTGAAAAATTTAAAGAATCAGCGATTATTCCAGCTACGTTTTCAGAACCACCTGTCATACCTATCTTTGATAGATTAATTGAAAAAACAATAAGACAAATAGCTGAAATTACATATAATAAAATTTTTGCTAAATTATCTAAATTACGTTGTAAAGGTGTTTTCTTTTCTTTAACTTCAGATAATAAAGTACTAATCTTCCCGATTTCAGTGTCTTTACCTACACCAGTAACAACAGCAAAAGCATTTCCATTTGTAATTAATGAGCTTGAAAAAGCCATATTCTTTTTATCACCAACTGGTATTTTTTCAGCTAAAATAATTTCAGATGTTTTATAGATTGGTTCAGATTCACCTGTTAGTGAACTTTCATTAAGTTGAATATTATTTGATTCAATAATTCTAGCATCAGCTGGTACATAATTACCTGCTTCTAAAAAGATTAAATCTCCTGCAACTAAATCAGCGCTATTAATTGTTGTTTTTATTCCATCTCGAATAACAATAGCAACTGGAGTGATTACATTTTTTAAGGCATCAAGAGATTTTTGGGATTTCATGGTCTGGACTGTACCAAGCGTGACATTAATAAGAACTACAGCTACTATTAAAAGAAAATTTTCTCATCCTTCAATAGTTGCTAGTTTTGCAAATGGTACTTCACCACCACTAGGAATACCAGATACTAAAAGAGATACTACTGATGAAATCATTAGTACTATTAGAATTAAATCTTTGAATTGTTCAAGCATAACTTTATATCATTTTTTAGGCTTTGATAATTCAATTGCATTAGAACCGTATTTATCACGATTTTCTTGAATTTGACTAATTGATAGACCAGTTTTTATTGATGTATTAAAATCAGAAACTATTTCATTTATTTTTCTATTATGAAATGTTTTTTGTTCGTTATTTATATTTTCCATAATTAATTAAAGATAACTTCATAAGAAGCATATATCTTCTTATTAGGCGCCTTTCTAACATCTATATTGTATTTATTTCAATCAACAGCTTCATAAATCATTAATCATTTTTCTTCAGTATTACTTTGAGTAAATTTTAATTCTTTTGCTGTTTCTTCTAAAGTATAATCATTAAGCATGCAATTAAGCATTTTGATTCATTTCTCTTCACTTAATCTAATTTTACTAAAAATAGAATTTTTTTTAGGACTAAAAATTTTCTTACAATCTGAACATTTATATTCAAATTTAATTTCACTTTTTAATTCTATATTTTTAGAATTACAAAAAACACATTCATCTGAATAATGATAAAGATTATAAAAATCATAATATAGTTTTTTACAAATTTGGATGTTGTTATTAATCATAATTAACTCTTTTGCTCAAAGAAATTTTTAATTTTTTCATTAAAAATTTCTAATACTATTTTAGGATCAGCTTGTGCTTTTGTTTCTTTCATAACCATACCTATGAAAAATTTAGAAACTCGCTCTGGTCTTTCTTTATATTCTAATACTAATTTATTATTATCATTAAAATAATTAATTAATATTTTTTCAATATCTTCTTTTGTAAAAACGTTATTTGTTTTATTTTTTTGGATTAAATTTTTTAATTCTTCATTATCAGTAATAATCAATTTATTAAATGATTTAGCTTCTTTAATATTTATCTTATTTGATTGCAATAATTTAATTAATTCAATTAAATCATTTATTTGATTTTCTGATAATGATTTTCAATCTATTTTTGCTTTATTTAAATTACCTGAAATTTCATTAGTTACAAAATTAAATAAATTTATCTTATCAACTATTTTAGAATCATTAAATCTAATGAATAATGAATAAAGATTAAAATCATTCATTAAAAGATCAATATTAGATTTAGAAAAATTTAAATCTTTTAATTCTTGTTCAATTAATTGAACTGATTTTTTTGAATTATTAATAAGATCAAGAACATATTTTTCTTCAAGAGAAATAATAGGAATATTGGGTTCTGGACAATAACTATAACCAATTACATCAGTTTTATTTCTCATAGAAACAGTAGTTGATTTATTATCATCATATCTTCTAGTTTCTTGAATAATTAGTTCATTATTATCTAAAATTTCAGATTGTCTTGAAATTTCATAACCGATTGCTTTAATAATATTATTAAAAGAATTAATATTTTTGATTTCTACTTTAGTACCTAATATATCTGTATCTTTCTTTTTTAGAGAGATATTAATATCGGCTCTCATAGAACCATCTTCAAGTTTAGCATCTGAGATATCTTTGAATATTAGGATTTTTTTTAATTCATTTAAATATTCACTAGCTTCACTAGCAGAATTAATACAAGGATCAGATACTATTTCAATTAATGGCATTCCTGAACGGTTATAATCTAAATATTTAATATTATTTTTTGTTATTTGTTTAGCAGTATCTTCTTCAATATGAATTCTTTCAATTGTTATTTTTTTATTATTACTTAAAATAATTGAACCATTTCTACCTATAGGGTGGTATTGCTGAGTTATTTGATACCCTTTTGGTAAATCATAATAAATATAATGCTTTCTATCGAAAGCGATATTATTATAAAAAATTTCCATATTTAAACTATCAGCTAAAATAATTGATTTATTAATAACTTCCATATTAACAGTTGGTAAAATACCTAAAATAGCAATATCTAAAAGATCGACTTGGGTATTTGGTTTTTGATTGTGAGAATTAGGTGCATATGAAAACATTTTTGCTTTTGAATTAATATTAACATGAACTTCAATTCCAATAATTACGTCATAATTAATCATTATTTTTCACCAATTTTTCATTATTAAAATCTTCAATAGCTAAAGCGATATTTAATAATGTTTCATCATTAAAATTTTTAGAAGTTATATTAATTCCAAGTGGATTATTTAAATATTCAATCGCTGGAATAGTAATTGATGGTAATCCAGCAAAATTAGCAATTTGTAATAAATCATCACCAAAATTACTATCTGAAATATTATTTTTAAAATCACTTAATAACGGAGCAATTCTTGAAGCTCCTGGAATAATATAAGCATCAAATTGATCTAATATTTTATTAATCTCATCAATAATTAATGTTCTTATTTTTTTTGATTTTACATATATTTTTTCAAAGTTTTCACCAATAATACTATATGAGCCAATAACAAATCTTCTCTTTAATTGATCACCTAACTTTTCAGTTCTGTTTTTAACAATTAAATCTTTTCAATTTTTATAATCATTATTATCATCACCAAAAGTAATCCCTGTTAAATTACTATAACAACTATTAGCTTCTGAATATGAAATTATTTTATAGATTGGGTCTATTGCTTCTATTAGTGTTTGATTAAAATCAACTTCAGTGATTGAAAAACCATCATTTTTAAGTTGAAAAAGATAATCAATGAATATTTTTTTTTCTTCATCAAGCATGTAATCCAAACTTTGTTTAATAATTGCTATTTTTTTACTTTTATCTGGTTTTAAATTATTAAAATCATATTCTTTGTTCATTTGAATTGAAGTCAAATCTTTTTTATCAAACTTATTCAAAGTTGAAAAAACAATTGCAATATCTGTAATATATTTAGCAATGATACCAACATGATCCATTGAAGGAGCATATGGATAAACACCATATCTTGAAATCATTCCATAACTTGGTTTAAAACCAACTATTCCAAGAAATGATGCTGGTTTTCTAATAGAATCTCCAGTATCAGTTCCAATAGAAAAAGAAACTAAATCTTTTTTTACCATTACTGATGAACCACTACTAGAACCACCAACAATTCTTTCTTTATCAATTGGATTAGTTAATTGACCAAATGCTGAAAATGTTCCTGTTCCACCAAGACCAAATTCATCCATATTATCTTTTGTTAATAAATTAGCACCAGTATTTTTCAGCAAATTATAAACAGTTGAATCATGAGTAGGAATATAATTTTTTAAAAATAAAGAACCACCAGTTGTTAAGATATTACTTGTTGTAATATTATCTTTTAAAGAATAAATAATCCCGTTCAATATATGGTCAGTATTTATTTCATTATTAATTGTGTTTTTATTTATTCAAGCATTATAATCATTATTTAAATTTTTTGAGTTGCTTAAAAAATAGTTTTCTTTTTCAAGAATACTATTTTTATATTGATTATTAATTTTTAAAATATTACTGTTTTTCATCTTTGATTTCTAAAAAATCGCCTTTAAAATTTTTGGTATTATTAAATAATTTTTTATCTGTTTTAATAAATTCATCATTATTTAATATAGCATTTGATTTTTTGTTAATAAAATCTGTTGGATAAATACCACTTGTGTCAATTTTTTTAATACTATCTAATAAATCTACAATATAGTCAAATTCATTTGATATTTTTTCAATTTGATCATCAGACAAATTAAAGTCACAATGAAGTGCTATCTTTTTTATTTTTTCAATTTTTGACATTTTAATCCTTAAAATTAAGGTAATTCTATAATAAAGTTACAGCTGCATTAAATGCTGCAGCACTTATTCTTCTTTGAGCAATAACATTTACTAAAGCATCAAAATACTTTTGTGTTGTTGTATCAAATTTTGGTGATTCATTTTGAGTTGCCAAATTAGCTTCTCCAGTATATTTAAATCCTGTTGTTGATTCAGTTGCAGAAACCAATTTATTAATAATATTAATTTCAGATGTTACACTAAAAGGCATATTTAAGTTTACTGGTGTTGTTGATGGAGCAGGTGGTTTTCCTGGATAAAATGGTGCTCATGCATGAAGATAGTTACTATTTGCTAATTCAACATTTGTAGCTTTGTTAAATGTTGATCAAAAACCAAATTCAACACTACCTGAAATTGACATTGAAACTTTAAATGATGTATCAGTTTCTGGAACAGGTTTTGGAGCTTCTCCACCTTCTGGAAGAATTTTTTCAATGCCTTTATAAGAAAAATTAACATTAGACATTTTTAAAGATATAGAACCTGAACCAGCATTAAGCGGATTTGAAAAGATAGCAAGTTCTTCAGAAGCTCTTGTATAAACATATTCTGATTGTTTTGGAGTTTTTGGATCTCCGTGATATATTGTTGAAGGTTGAGTTGATTGATATGATGCAAATTGATCAATAAAATTTAATAATGGTGTTGAAAGAATTGATGAAAATAAATAACTATAGTATTCTTTAGGAGCTTTTTTATCATGTGTTGGAGCTGGAGCTATATTACCTTCTGAATCAATTAAAGATAATCTTCCTCCAATATATTTGTAGCTTTTACCATCAATAGTTGAAGTAAAAGCTGTTTGAGATGGTGGTTGAGATGAACATGCAGATAATAAAAATAAAGGAGTTAATCCTAAAAGGCCTATGAATCCTAAAGCTATCTTTCTTTTATTACCAAATTTTCTCATTTTAATCCTTTGTTAAGTTAAATTATATAGTAAAAAAGGACCAAATAATTAATTTGGTCCTTTTTTTATTGTTATGAATTTACCAATATCTTTTTTAAAAAATAATTTAACATTTCCAACAGCACCATTTCTATGTTTTGCTATATAAAAATTAACAGGAATAATATCATCATTAACATTATCAGTATCATGATTTAAAAAAGTAACAAGGTCAGCATCTTGCTCAATTGAACCAGATTCTCTTAAATCTGAAAGTATAGGTTTTTTATCTTCGCCTTTTCTTTCTTCTATTTTTCTTGATAACTGAGCAATCGCTATTAAGGGGCAATCATATGTTCTAGCAATTGATTTTAATGTTCTTGATATTTGAGAAACTTCTTGTTGTCTATTAGCACCAATTTTATTATTACCAGCTATTAATTGTAAATAATCAATAATAATTAATTTAATTTTTTTATCATTATGAATTTTTTGAAGTTTTGATTGGATATCTAGGATTGTTGGATTACTAGCATCATCAATTTTAATGTCTAGATGTCCAATTTCTTTAGCTGCTGAGAATATAATAAATTCTTCAGTTTCATTTCAACTACCAGTTGATAATTTAGATGAACTTACTTCAGAGTAATTACTTAATAATCTTTGCATTAATTGATTACTACCCATTTCAAGTGAAAACATAACAACACATTCATCAGATTCTAAACCTTGTGCTGCATTTAATAAAAAATTTAAAGCAAGAGCAGTTTTACCAATTGATGGTCTTGCTGCTAGAATAATTAAGTCACCTTTTTGAAAACCATTGGTAAGATTATCAATACCGTCAAAACCAGAACTTGTTCCAGTTAATTTACTTTGGTTTTCTCTAATCTTTTTTAAATTTTCAATATAATTTTCTGAAATAGTTTTCATATCTAAAATACTAGATGTTGATCTGTTTTGAACAATTTTTAAAAATTCATCTTGCAGATTTCAAATAGATGTTGAAAAATTTGAATCATCTATTTCTAATGAAGATAATTTTTCAGCAAAATTATTTAAAGAATTTACCATGTAATTTGAAATTAATAAATCAATATAAGCCTCTAAATCAACCGTTGTTGAATATTGTTTCATAATATCTCTAATAAATGTTTCAGTGTTTTTAAAAGGTACATTATCAGTATCATTAATAATGATTTGAGATAGAATCAAATGATCAATTTTAACTTTATTCTTATCCATTTCTATTATCTTAGAATAAATATAACGAATTTCTATTGTTGTAAAGTGTTTTGCTTCAAGTGCTGAAAGAATTGTTAAAATACTATTCTTATCTACTAAAATAGTAGCAATAATAATTCTCTCAATATTCTCAATAGCTAAATTAGTTTTAAAATTTGGCATTATTCCTCGCTAATAATTATTTCAACTTCAGCAATAACGTCTTTATATAAAAATAGTTTAACTTTAAATTCACCGATTCCTAAATCAACAAATTTTTTAAACATATATTTATTAATAACTTTAAAGTCATGTTTTTGATTAATTTCAGAAATAATATTTTTTGAACTTATTTTATGAAATGTTAAACCGTTATTAGTTTTCAAAGTGAAGTAGTATTTTTCTCTTTCAAGTTCTAATTTTAATAGTTTGTTTTCGTTTATTTTACTTTCTTCATCTAAGAATAAAGTCTCAAGATTTTTTTCTAGAGTTTTTAAAGTTCCTTCTGAATGAAGAGCTGCTAATTTTCTTTTAATTAAGAAATTTTTAGCATAACCATCACTAACTTCTTTTATTTCATTTTTTTTACCAATATTAGGTACATCTTGTAATAAAATAACTTTCATAATACTCCTTATAAGTAACTATATTATATAAAAAAAGATAGACTAAATCTATCTTTAATTATTTAATCTCTAACAAATGGTAATAAAGCTACAATTCTAGCTCTTTTTATCGCTGAAGAAATTCTTCTTTGGTGTTTAGAACAAGCACCTGATATTCTTTTAGGTGTTATTTTACCTAATAAAGTTGTATATTTTTGAATTAAACGAATATCTTTATAATCGATATGTTCAACTCCTTTTTTACATAATATACAAACTTTTTTTTTAACTCTTTTATTATAAACTGTCATTTTCTATATTCTTTCTATTCTAATTCATCTTCTCATTCAAAGTTTGATGTTGAAGTTGCATCTTTTATTTCTGATGTTTTATTATTATATGATTGATAATTATTATTATCATTTACTTTTTTTTCAGATTTACCGTAATTTTTAATTTGATCAATAACGACTTCCATAATATAAACTTTGTTACCTTCTTTGTTTAGATAACTTCGTCTAATTAATCGACCATCAATTGCAACAAAACTGCCTTTTTCTAAATTATTAGAAATATAAACAGCTGTGTTATTTCAAGCAACACATGGGATAAAATAACTATCTTTCGAATTTCTAGCATCATATACTGCTACTGATATTTTAGCTAAACTAGAACCTGAACTATTTTCTCTTGGTTCGAATTCTCTAAAATCAGGATCTTGTCCTAAGTAACCTGTTAAAAAAACTTTATTCATAAATTATTTATTGCCAGAATTTGAAGAATCTGAATAACTTTTCTTTTCGTAAGGTTTATTCATTCTTTCTTCTTTGTTTTTTAAGTACTCTTCTTTGTTTTTTAAGTACTCTTCTTGTCTTCTTTTAAACTCAATTTGTTTTTGAGCGTAAATTTCAGCTGTTTTTTTGCTACGTGCAATTTTTTTAGGATTAATTGTTGCTCTATAACCATAATCTTTTTCAAGATTAATAATTAAATGTCTTAAAACATTCTTATTTATAGTTGTTAATCTTCTAAATTCATTAATACCAGCAATATCTTCAGAATTAAAATTTAATTGAAAATAATGCCCCTTAGTATTTTTATTAATTTGATATGCCAATGGATTAAAACCTAATTTAGTCACTTCAATTTTTACATTTAAGTGTTTAGATAAATCCATACATAAATCACTTGCTTCTTTTTCATTTAATTTTTCTGAAAGAATAAGCATAATTTCATATTTAGCCATTTTAAAATTCCTTGCTTTTGGATAAAACCCGATCGGGTAAGATTGTAGAATTATTTTAATTATACTAAAAAATTATAACACATAAATAAAAAAAATATCAATTAAATAATTGATATTTTTAAATTAATATTAATAAAAAATATTACTATTTTTTATTAGTTTCTTGTTGAACTTTATATTTAGCAACTTTAGATGGATCTGGTTCATTTCACATTTTAGTTAATTTATTTTTTCATTCAGAAAGTTTTCCACCAATTTTTTTATTACTAGATGAAAAGAAATTAATAGCTTTATTAGCTAATTGACCAGCAGCTGATCCATCGTTTCTTTTAGTAACAATAAGTGATGTCATTTTTCCAAATAAACCACCACCTTGGTTAGCGCCTTGAATTTTTTTATATTCTTCATATAATTTTGGAGCTTCAGCCAGTAATTTTTGTTCTTCTGGGCTGATTCCTAAAAATAATTTTTCATCAACGTATTCAACTTTAATAGGTTTACCATTAATAGTAATTGCTTGTTCATTACCTCTAAAAATACCTAATGCTCTTGCATCGTTTTCATCAATATAAATTGTATCTGGTCTCATTTGCTCTGCCATTATTTACCTCTTTTGTAATATCTTTTAATATAGTAATAATTATATATAAAAATTTTTGAAAAGTAAATAATTTTTTAAAAATTTATTTAAATTTATTTTTAAATTTATTTAAATAGAAAGAAAATCAATTTATTTTATAAATAAATGTGTTAAATTTTAAAATAACATAAAAAAAGAGAAGTAATTAATGAAAAATAAATTTGATGTAATCATATTAGGAGCTGGTCCTGTTGGAATTTATACAGCTTTTATGTCAACATTATATGGGCTAAAAACTCTATTAATAGAAAAGGACGCTAATATTGGTGGAGAACCTTTTCATAAATATAGTTCAAAACTAGTTCATGATGTTCCTGGAATGATTAATATTACTGGGAATGATTTAATAAGAAGTCTTGAAACTCAATTAAATACTCAAAAAGAAAATCATGAATTAATTACTAATACTGAAATTATAGATATTAATTTTATTGATGATCAAACATATGAGTTAATTGATAAAAATAATAATAAATTTTATGGTGAAAATATTATTATAGCAATTGGCAATGGTTTTTATCAACCAAAAGAATTTTCAGTAAAATCAGATATTGATTATTCTAAATTTATTTTTTATTCTATTAATGAAAAAGAAATTAAAAATGATAATGAAAGAATTATTGTTTTAGGTGGTGGTGATTCTGCTATTGATTGTTTAACACATTTTAAAAATCAAAAGTTGATCTCAATTCATAGAAATGAAACTTATAAAGCTAATCCTAAAAATTTAGCTTTATTAAAAGAATTAAAGAATATTGAATTTATTCAAAATCAAGAAGTTGTTCATATTAAAGAACAAAAAATTATTTTAACTAATAGTAGAGAAATTGAATTCGATAAAATTTTTGTTTTCCATGGAAGTAACTATGTTTCTAATTATAGTAATAAACCAAATTGATGAAAATTTTCTAATTCAATAGTAACAAATGAATTGCATGAAACTGATATGAAAAATATTTATGCAGCTGGTGATGTTGTTTATAAAAAACATCAAAAGAATAATATTATTACAGGTATGAGTGCTGGAATTGATATTGTTCATAACATTATTAAAAAGAGTAAAAAAAAAGTATCTATTTGATAGATACTTTTTTTATTGATTAATTATTCAAAAATAATTTTAGCACCAGCATCTTCGAATTTCTTCTTGATAACTTCAGCTTCTTCTACTTTTACATTTTCTTTAACAACAGAAGGCGCGCCATCCACTGCTTTTTTAGCTTCCATTAAACCAAGACCGTCATTAATTTCTCTAACGATTTTAATAATAGCAACTTTGTTAGTTCCAGCATCCATTAATTTAATATTAACTTCAGTAGGTGCATCAGCAGCACTAGTAGCTGCAGCTGCTGGTGCAGGTGCAGCAGCAGATACTCCAAATTCTGTTTCAATACTTTTGATTAAATCATGAATTTCAATAATAGTCATTTCTTTTAAACAAGTAATGATATCTTCTTTTTTTATTTTAGCCATAAATTGGTTTCCTTAATATTATATTTTATTATCTGCAATAGCTTTAAGGCCATACATAAATTTTTTAATTGGTGATTCTAAGCATGATAGTAACATTGAATATAAACCATCTCTGCTTGGAATATTTGCTAATGCAATAACTTCTTGTTCACTAATGAATTTATTTTCAAAATATCCGCCTTTGATTTTTACAAAATTAAATTCTTTTGTAATATCAACAATATTTTTAAAAACAGAAAGTTCATCTTTTAAACCAATAGCAATTGCATTAGGTCCTGAAATTTTTTCAAATTCAGTAATTTTATTATCGATAGCAGCTCTTCTTAAAATATTATTTTTAAGAACTATAGTCTTAGAACCAGAATCAAAATTCTTTTTTCTAAGTGTTGTCATTGTTGAAGCAGTTAAACCACGGTATTCAAAAATTACAAACGACTTACAGTCTTTCATTAATATAGAAAGATCAGCTACTTGTTTTTGTTTAGCTACAATAATATCTTTCATTATTACTCCTATTTTTAACAATCACAAAACCAAATATATTCTAGTTATTAGAATATAAGCGGTAACTTCACTTAAAAATAAAAATTTTAATTCAAAAAATAATTACCTGAATAACGAATTAAGCATAAGCAGTTATTTTCTTTGGTGATTGTTATAAACATTATACATAAAATTAAAAATTTTAATAAGAATTTAATTTACTATTTCAAATGTAATTTGCGAAGTTATTAGATCGGTTCCAATCAATCTAACTTTAACTTTTTGACCATATGTAAATTTTTTGTTAGTTTTACTTCCAATAATCATTCCATTACTTTCATCAAATTTATAAAAATCATCAGCAATATTTTTAATTAAAACTAAACCTTCAATTGTATTTTCAAGTTCAACATAAAATCCAAATGATTTAATAGTTGAAATATTCCCAAAAAATTCTTCTCCAACTTTTTTACTCATATATTGAGTTGCTTTATGATCATTAACATCTCATTCACATTTAACAGCATTTTTTTCTGTAACAGTACAACTTTCAGTAAGTTTATTTAAAGAGTTTTTAAATTTATTTCTTTGTTGATCAGTGAAATTTTCAGGAGTGAAAAGATACATTCAAAATAAACGATGAACAATTAAATCTGGATATCTTCTAATTGGTGATGTGAAATGAGTATATTTTTTTGAAGCTAAACCAAAGTGACCAATATTATTAGTAGAATAAATTGCTTTTTGCATTGATCTTAATAGAAGTTTACTAATTAAATTAATATTCTCATTACCTTCATTATTTTTTAAAATATCTGCAAATTTCTTAGGAGTAATATTTTCTGGTAGTAAATCATCTTTATGATATTTAATTTTTAAATGTCTTGCTTCGATGCTTAAGTTTTCTAAATTAACTTTTTTAGGTGTGTCATGAATTCTATATATAAAAGGAATTTTTAATTCATCTGCTTTAACGGTAACAGCTTCATTAGCAGCTACCATAAAGTTTTCAATCATTTGTTGAGCTTGTCCTGTTTTTTTAATAATAATATCAATTGGAAAACCTTTTTCATCTAAAACAAAAGATTTTTCTTTAATATCAAAACTAATATAACCTTCATCCTTTTTTTTCTTAGCTAATATTTTGTGTAATTCTCTTGAATCATTTAAAACTTTAATAATATTTTCTTCATATTTTTTTTCATTAATATCATTTTTAAAATATTCATTTACTTCATCATAACTCAATCTTTTTTTAGGTACTATCTTTGATGGATAAAGATTAATGTTTTTAAACTCTCCATTTAAACCAATAGTAATATCAACAGTTAAAGTATTCTTTTCCTCATTAGGATTTAAAGAACAAATATCATTTGAAATTTTATGAGGAAGCATTGGAATTACTCTATCTATTAAATAAACAGAAGTTCCTCTTTTAATACTTTCAATATCAATCAAACTATCATATTTAACATAACTACTAACATCAGCAATAGAAACACTTAGAAGGAAGTCATCTTTATTCTTTTTAACATAAATAGCATCATCTAAATCTTTAGCAGTTTCAGGATCAATTGTAATAATATCAAGATGAGATAAATCTATTCTACATTTCTCATTGCCAATTTTTGAATAGTCAATTGTTTTTAAATAATCAAGAGCTTCTTCACTAAATTCAGGTTCAATATTATTTTTATAAACGTATTTTAAAACATCCATTCCAACATCATGAACATGGCCAATAATCTTTTTTAAAGTAGCTTGAGCTCTTTTTTTCTCTTCATCAAAATAATTAATTTCAAAAAGAATTTTATGACCATTAATTAAATTATCATCTTCTTCTAAATCAATTTCATAATACATTTTTGAATCATCTAATAAAACACTATGAGTATTTCCTGTTAATTGAAATGTTCCGATAAAAGTATTTTTATCTCTTTCAACAACATCTTTAATAACTCCATGTTGCATTCCATCTTTTTTAGAGAAAAAATCAGTTTTATAAAAACTAACAATATCATTATTTAAAGCACCAGAAAGATTAGAAAAATGAACAAAATAAGTTTTATTATCTTCATTTGAAATAATATAACCATCTAAATTTTTATTAAGAGAAATTTTTCCATTAACAACTGTTGATTTATCAATTTTACCTGTTTTATAACTTAATACTAAATTACCGCTAAAAGTTGCTTTTATTTGTTTTTCACTAATAAGTTCTTCAACTAATTTAGGAATATAACTTCTATTTATTCTAGAATGATTTTCAATCATTTTTCTAGTTAAAATAAATAATGGCAGTGGCCTATCATTTTCTTTTTTTAAAATTTCAATTATTTCATTTTTATAAAAAGATTTATCGATTGCTTGAGCCATATTATGTAACTTTCTTTTTTATCCAGCAAAAGCAAAGATTAATATTATTATTAATAGAATAATTATCAGTAATACCATTGCCATTTGCAATACTTTGATAAAGCCTCTATCTTTTGTTTTTTTAAAGATTTCAAGATCTTGTCCTGCTAGATTGCTTAAACCAGTTGAAGAACCAGCTTTTGAAAGTAAAACACCAATTATTATTGCGATAATTGAAATAATTAAAATAATAACAGCGGCAATGAACATCTTTTTTCCTTATAAAAAACTATGTTATTAATTATATAATATAAACATTAAAAAAATGTACTATTGGAAATTTTTATTTTAATGCAAGGAAAAAGATGTCAAAAGCAAATACTTATGAAGAAATTAAAAATTTAATTGATAATAAACTTTTAAATGAAAAAATAATAAAATCTCTTAAAAATAGCAAATTATTACTAATAATGAATTTACTAATAATTTCTATAGTTCTTTTAGTAGGAATAATTCTTAGCATTACTATAGTTCCAATTGATTCTTCTAAAATAGGTTCTACAATTGCTCTTTATTTCATAATAATATTTTTTGGTATTTTAGGTTTTGTTTTAGTTCCATTTACTCATAATTTATTATTTAAAATTAATATTAGAAGAATTGAAGAAGAAATAAATCAAACATTCGTTATGGAAGTTCTTCAAATAATTCTAAAAGATTTTGATAAATTTCAAATTTTAAAAACTACATCAGATTGAGAAAATGGTTTAATCTTTCTTACAGATGGAAATATAGTAGTTGAAAATAAATTGAATACTACTGATTTATTTGATGCAAATATTTTAAAAGCTAGGAAATTTAATAATCAAAAAACTAATCAAATAACCTTTTTAAAAGAAACTATCTTAAATATCTTCATGAGAGATTTTTATGAAAATATTGAAAAAGAAATTGAAGAAAATAAATAATGATAGTTTGTATTGCAGGATTTAAAGGTGTTGGTAAAACTACTTTTTTAAATAAATTAAAATCATTAGGACAAATTGTTTTTAATATAGATGATTTTATTACAGATATATATCGATATAATGAAGTTGGTTTTCTACTTATTAAAAATGAATTTGGTAAAGAATTTGTTAAAAGTACTCAAGTTGATCGAGTAAAACTAAATAAATTAGTAGTTGAAGATATAAATGCATTTCTAAAACTAAAAAAAGTTATTAGTAAATTAATTGTTGATTATATTTTAGATATTACAAAACAATATCCAAATGATAATGTTTTTATTGAACAAGCAACATTGATTAATGATAATGAAGGTTATTATAAAAATTTATATGATAAAGTAATATTTATTGAAAGAAAAAATGTTTTTTTAAATAATAATCATATTAGTAAATATTTATATATTGATAGAGATAAAGACTTTAAATATGACTATCATTTTACTAATAATAAAACTATTGAAGATTTTGAAAATAAAATAACTCTATTTATAAATCAAAATAATTTTTAATTTAATTTGAGAGAAAATATTTGTGTTATAATAATTTAGTTATTAAATATTTATTAAAGAAAAATATTTATCAAAAAAATTATTTTAAATCTTAATGAAAGGTATTATTATGCAAAAAACAACAATGCTTAAAAAAGAACAAGCTGAAAGTAATCGTAAATGATATGTTATTGACGCTACTGATATTGTACTTGGAAAATTATCTGTTAAAGTTGCTGATACTTTAAGAGGTAAAAATAAAGCAATTTTCACACCAAATGTTGATTGTGGTGATTTTGTTATTGTTATAAATGCTAGCAAAGTTAAATTAACTGGTAATAAATTAGATGGAGAATCTTGATTTACTCACTCACATTATATGGGTGGTTTAAGAGAACGTACTGGTAGAGAAATGGTTAATAAATATTCTGTTGAATTAATTACTAATGCTGTTAAAAGAATGTTACCTAAAAATAAACTATCAAGAGCTATTATTACTAAATTGAATGTTTATGAAAATGGTGTTCATAATCATGAATCACAAAAACCAATTGAATTAGTAATAGAAGGTAAAAGATAATGGCACAAATTGAATTAAAAGGACTTGGAAGAAGAAAATCTTCTGTAGCTAAAGTTAAAATGATCCCTGGAACTGGGAAAATTTCTGTTAATAATAAAACACCTGAAGAATATTTCCCTAATTCAATTGTTATCCAAGAAATGGAACAAGCTTTAGCTATTACTAATTCTAAAAATTCTTATGATATTTTTATTAAAGTTTCTGGTGGTGGTTTTACTGGTCAAGCCGGAGCTATTAGATTAGGAATAACAAGAGCTATTATTAGTCAAAATCCTGATTTAAAACCTATATTGAAAAAAGCTGGTTTAGTTACTAGAGATTCAAGAGTTAAAGAAAGAAAGAAATTTGGTTTATATGGTGCTAGAAGAAGCCCACAATTTACAAAACGTTAATTCTTTTATATTAAATAAAAAAAACACTTATTCATTAAGTGTTTTTTTTATTTAAAAATTCTTCTGAATGAATCTAATTTCATCTCTTTTTTTAATATCTTCTCTTTTATCAAAAATTTTCTTACCTTTAGCTAAGCCGATAAGAACTTTGATCTTATTTTTTTTTCAATAAAGTTTAATAGGAATAATAGTTAATGATTCTTTTTTCCTATCAAAATCTAATCTAACGATTTCATTTTTATGTAATAATAGTTTTCTATTTCTTAAAGGATCTTTATTTTGAATATTACCTTCAAAAAAATTAGCAACATGCATATTCATGATAAAAGCTTCTGAATTATTAATCATTATATAAGCTTCATTAATTGAACAATTAGATTTTGAAATAGATTTTACTTCTGTTCCAAATAATTCAATTCCTGCTTCAAATGTCTTTAAAATTTCATAATTTCTTTTAGCGTTTTTGTTACTTGCAATATTTTTCATTAAATTATTTTAGCATTTTTTTAGTTTCAATATTGAAGATATTAATATAACCATCAATTATTTCTTTTGCTAAAACTCATGGTTTATCTTCATATAAATCAATACCTAATAATTTAATTGTTTCAATTGGAGATAAACTTGTTCCTGATTTTAAGAATTTAAAATAATTTTCAAGAGCATTAGGTTCTTTTTTAATTATCTTATCAGCAATAATAGTTCCAACTACTTGACCAATAGCATATTTATAAACATAAAAATTACCAGCATAAAAATGTGAAATTCTTAAAATTGTTGCAAGTGAATAATTATATGGGGGTTTTGAATATTTTTTTAGATTTTTAATTCCAATATATTCATCCATTAGTTTTAAATATTTATCACTAATAACATCATAAGTAATCGCTTCATCTTTATTAATTAACTCATTAATATCGTATTCAAAATTAGAGAAGATAATTTGTCTTGTTGTTGTTGCAAAAAAACCACTTATCAATTGATCTAAGATAAAAACTTTTGTTTTACTATCTTTTTCTTTATCTGCATTATTCAATAAATAATGACTTAATAAAACTTCATTAGTTATTGAAGCTACTTCAGCACAAAAAATAGAAGTTGATTGGTATATCTTTTGACCAATACCATAGTAATAACTATTTAGTGAATGTCCTAATTCATGAGCTAATGTATAAACTGAATCGATTGACTCATCATAATTCATTAAAATAAAATATTTACTTAATCCACTAGTTCCACCAATAGAATAAGCTCCAGTTGTTTTATTTTCCTTAGGCATTCAAGATATTCATCTTTCATCAAATGCTCTTTTTAAGACAGTAATATATTCTTCTCCAAGTAATTCTAAAGAATCAACAATAATTTCTTTAGCTTCTTCTGGTGAGAAATTTTTACTTGTTTTAATTAAATCTAAATATCCATCTCATGGTTCGATTTTATCTACATTGATAATTTGTTTTAGAATTTTATTTCTTGAGTCTGCATATATACCATATGATTTCTTATAATCTTTTATGTTTTTATAAATATGAGGAATTAATTTAACATCTATTTCATCACTAAAAGCACAAGCATGGATATAATCGTTAAAATTTCTAATTTTAGTAGATGTATTAAGTTCTAAATAATTATAATAAAGTGAATGAGTTAATGTATTTCTAAAACTATAAAAAGCATTATTAAAACTTATTCAAACATTTTTTCTTAAAACTCTATCAGGAGATTTTAAATTTTTAAAAACATCAGCTTGTGTTTTTAATTTAATAGTTTTGTTTTTTGAATTAACTACATCTTGAAATTTTATATCCCCATTAATTAAACTATTATAAAGTTCATCAACACCACCTGCTGATTTAGAAATTTTTGATATTAATTTTTCTTCTATATCTAATAACGTATGTGGTTTTGTTTTTATGATTAAATCAAAAGATCTACTATATTCTTTTAAATCTTTATCCTTAAGATATTCAAAGATTTTTGTTTCATTTTTTAAAATAATATTTTCAAAGTCACTTAAAATGACTGAATAATCATTTGACTCATTTGAAATCTTTTGTCCTCAAGATATTCACTCTTGATCGATGATATTTTCATTTGCTTTATTACTGATATAATTAGAAAATCTATTTGATATGATTTCCATTTCTTCAGTTAATGTAATTCATTTTTTGAAATTATCTAAACTATCAATAAAAATTTTATAGTGCTCAAGAATTTCTCCTCATTTATTTTTTCATTGTTGATATAAAAAATCTAATGGTTTGTTTTCTAATAGACTTTCTAAATCTCATTCATAATTTGACATAAAAAAGTTCCTTTTGTTTAATATTTAATTTTAATCTTAAAATTTAATTTAATATTTTTATTATATAATATAGATATTATATTTTTTAAAATAGGAGACAAAATATGTCAAGAATTGTAATCGCTTTAGGTGGAAACGCATTAGGTAATAATCCAAAGGAACAAAAAAAATTAGTAGATATTCCAGCTGCTAAAATAGTTTCTTTAATAAAAGAAGGACATGAAGTTATTGTTGGTCATGGTAATGGTCCACAAGTAGGAATGATTGTTAATTCATTTGCAAATGCTGATGTTATTAAGGCTAATAAATTTAATATGCCTTTTCCAGAAGCTGGCGGAATGAGTCAAGGTTATATTGGTTTTCATTTACAAAATGCAATTTATAACGAACTAAAAAAAGTAGGAATTAAAAAAGATGTTCAATATATCTTAACTCAAACATTAGTTGATGGAAATGATCCAGCTTTTAAAAACCCTACAAAACCAGTTGGTCCTTTTTATGATACAAAAAAAGAAGGCGAAGAAGCTAATCCTGGTTCTATTGTTGTTGAAGATGCTGGTAGAGGTTTTAGAAAAGTAGTAGCAAGTCCATTACCAATTGGTTTCTTAGGTCTTGATGCAATTAAAAATACTGTTGAAAGCGGAGCTATTGCAATTGTTTGTGGTGGTGGGGGAATTCCTACTATTGAAACAAAAACAGGTTTTGAAGGCGTAGATGGCGTTATTGATAAAGATTTTGCTTTAGCTAAAATGGCAGCTGGTTTAAAAGCTGATAAATTAGTAATTTTAACAGGTGTTGAAAAAATTGCAATCAATTGAGGAAAACCAGATCAAAAAGGTTTAGATAGATGTACAGTTGAAGAAATTCAAAAACATATTGCTGATAATCAATTTGCTCCAGGTTCAATGTTACCAAAAGTTGAAGCTGCTATAGCATTCTTAAGAGATAATCCAACTGGTGAAGCACTTATTGCTCACTTAGAAAAAGTTGAAGATTCAATTAATGGAAAAAATGGAACAATTATAGTTTCTAAATAGAAAAAATATTTTAAAAAGAAAAGATTTAACTCTTTTCTTTTTTTTATATAGCAGGATTATCAAAATAAAAAAAATAATGTTATAAATATAGTATTATATTAAGATTTTTATAGAAAAATATGAATAAATTACAAATTAACTCAGATTCATTAAGAATGAAATATGTGTCTTCGAAAGCACTTTTTAAATTAACAAATAGACAATTTTGACAATCAATAGGTGAACCTATTTATGCATATATTTTTTCAATTTTATTATTGGGAATTTTTGGTGGTATCAATGGCGGAAATTTTGAAACATTAGCTGAATTAGAAAGATTTAAAGCTGGTATTATTGGACTTATATCAATGCAAATTCTTTCTGTAGGAATAATGACCTTACCTACAGTGGTAATGGAGTTTAAAACATCAGTTCTTTTAAAACGAATTGGAGCGACATCCATAACACCAGTTTTATTTCTTTTTACTATTTCTTTTTACTATTTTTTAATCTTGATTTCTCAAGTTGTTTGAATGTTGCTTTGAGTTGTAATATTTTTCGGATTCAATACTATAACAGATGTAAGTGTGGCAGAATCTGGTCAATTATGAGTTAATGTTATGTTTTCAACAATTGACTGACCTGGGTATATTTTTTCAACTTTTTATACAGTAATTACAACATTATCTTTTGCTGCATTAATAATAGCAATTAGTAAAACAGCTGTTGGTGTTAATGTAGTTGGTTCAATTATTTTCTTTAGTTGTATGTTTTTAAGTGGTCAATTATTGCCAATGGTTCAAATTGTTCAAAATGAAGCTTTAAGAATTATAAGTTATTTAACACCTTTTAGATATACAACTGGTTTAACTTTAATGTCATGAATAGGTGATAGTCCTTTTATTATTGATAAAGATTTCACTCAATCTTTATTCCCTGGTGGTCCTGAACTAGTTGTTTATAGTGTTGTTGATCAATATTTAAATTGATTTATCCCATTACTAATAATTGCAGTAACAACATTTGCTTCATTAAAATTATTTAAATGAAATGCTAGATAGGAGTTTTTTATGAATGATAACATAGAGAAAAAAACAATATATCCAAGTTTAGCATTAGATCAAAATGATAAATTAGATGCTGAAATTATTATTATGGATGAATATCCGAATTTAAGACCAATGATTAAAGTTGAAAACTTAACTAAAGTTTTTGGCAAAAATCAAAAAAGAAATATTGCTGTTGATAATTTAAATTTTACTTTTTATGATGGACAAAAAATCGCTTTTCTAGGTGCTAATGGCGCTGGTAAAACTACTACTATTGAAATGATTGCTGGGATTACAAAACCAACATCAGGCTCAGTTAATTTTTTATATGAATATGTAAATACATATCAAGAAACAATTGGTATTCAATTTCAAGATTCAGTTTATCCAATGGGTATTAAAGTAAGAGATGTTATTAATTTCATTCTTGAAGTTTATAATATTAAAATGTCTAAAGATGAAATTATGAATATTGTTCAATCTTTTGATTTAACACATTTGTATAAAAAGAATGCAAGATCCCTTTCTGGTGGTCAACAACAAAGACTAAACATCTTACTTTCTCTTGTTCATAAACCTAAATATGTATTCTTAGATGAACTATCAACAGGACTTGATATTTCAGTTAGATCGAAAATTAAAAAATTTATTAAAGAATATACAAATTTAAATGATATTAATATGGTTTTAATTTCTCATGATGCAAGTGAAATAGAAACTTTATGTGACCGTATAATAATCTTACAAAAAGGTATATTAAAAGTAGATATGCCTATCAAAGAAGTCTTAAAAAAATTCGATAGTGTTGAAGCTTTATTAGAAAAATATATATAATATAAATAGTTTATATTGGATATAGGGGTAAAAATGAAAAATAGTATTAATTTATCTATAAAATCACTTTTTGATGAAAAAAAAATAAATACTGATGTTAAATTAACAGGTTGAATAAAATTTATTAGAGAACACAAATCAATTATATTTATTGAATTTATGGATGGTTCTATTTTTAAAACTATTCAGTTAGTAATAAAAAGAGAGAATTTTGATAATTTTGAAGATATAAAAGATGATATTTCAATTGGTAGTGCAATTGAAATATTTGGTACTCTTATTGAAAATAATAAAAATGAACTAGAAATTATATGTAAAGATATTTCAGTAATTGGAAAATGTATTGATGAATATCCATTACAAAATAAAATTCATGGAAATGAGTTTTTAAGAGAAATAAGTCATATTAGATCAAGAACTAAATACTTTAATATTGTTTTTGATATTAGAAGTTTTTTATTTAATACTATTAATAATTATTTTTATAAAAATAATTTTAAATGAGTATCAACTCCAATTTTGTCATCTTCAGATGCAGAAGGTGCTGGTGATGTTTTTAATATTTCTGATAAAGATTTCTTTAATTCAGAAGCAAGTTTATCAGTAACTGGTCAATTACATTTAGAAGCAATGGCTTTAAGCTATAAGAATGTTTATACATTAGGTCCTCAATTTAGAGCTGAAAAATCACATACAAGTCGTCATTTATCAGAATTCTGAATGCTTGAAGCTGAAATGAATTTTATGAATCTTGATCAATTGATGATTTTCATGGAAGACATGGTAAAACATTTTGCTAGTGAATTATTAAAAAATAAAAAAGATGAAATAGCATATTTAGATTCATTAAATAATGGTTTAATAGATAAGCTTGAAAATTTAGTTAATAATGAATTTGCTAAAAAAAGTTATCGTGAAGCAATTGAAATTTTAAAAGAAGCAAGAGATTCAAAAAAAGTTACTTTTCAAAATAATGATATTGATTTTGGAACAGATCTTGATTCTGAACATGAAAGATATTTATGTGAAAAACACTTTCAAAAACCAACATTCATCTATAATTATCCAACTGCTATAAAAGCTTTCTATATGAAAAGAAATAATGATGAAACTGTTAAAGGTGTAGATCTTTTAGTTCCTTTAATTGGTGAGTTATGTGGTGGAAGTGAAAGAGAAAACAATCACAATAATTTAATGGAAAATATGAAAGATAAAAATATTCCACTAGAAGAACTATCTTGATATCTTGAATTAAGAAAATATGGTTATGCTAGTTCATCTGGTTTTGGAATGGGTTTCGAAAGATTAATAATGTTTTTAACTGGTGTTGAAAACATTAAAGATACTATTCCTTTTGCAAGAGCTCATGAAAACATTAAATTTTAAAAAAAATATACCAAATATTGCTACTATTTTTAGAATAATAATTATAATACCCATTGTTATTCTAATGATTTTAGCTCCTTTATATAAAGAAAATATAATCTATTATTTTCAAGCATTTGATAGTCAACTAATAAATATTAATACTTTTAATTTTATTGCTTTTATTTTGTTTGTTATAGCATCTATAACAGATTGATTTGATGGTTGATATGCTAGAAAAAATAATCTAGTTTCTGATTTTGGTAAATTTTGAGATCCTATTGCAGATAAAATTTTAATAAATAGTGTTCTTATTTTACTTCTTTATAACAATCTTATTGAAGTTTGAATAGTTATTTTAATAATTATGAGAGATGTTTTAGTTGATGGATTAAAAATGAGTTCAGCTAAAAGTGGTATTGTTGTTCCTGCTAGTATTTTAGGAAAAATAAAAACTGTATTATTAATGCTTAGTATTATTGTTATTTTTATATTAGGCGGAAGTACGGATAAACAATCTTTATATTATTGATTAATTCAAAATATGTTTTTAATTATAAGTTTATTCTTTGTTTTAGCTTCAGGATTAAATTATTTTTTAAATATTAGAAAAGAAAAAAAAGTAATGTTATAGAACATTACTTTTTTTTATATTTTTCTTCTATTGTTAAACGAATGCTTTAATGTTTCATTATCAGCATAATCAACTGAAGCATTTAATGGAATTCCAAAACCTATTCTACTTATAATGATATCTTTCTGTGAAAGAATACCTTTTATATATTGAGCAGTCATTTCGCCATCATGTGTAAAATTTGTTGCAATTATTACTTCAAGAACATCATTATCAATTCTTTCTATTAACGAATTAATATTAGTATGTTCTACTAAAATATTTTTCTTAAAAGAAATTTCACCATTAGTGATATGATAAAGACCATTATATAGTTTAGAATCTTCAATTCTATCTAATTCATCAATATTAGAAACAACACAAATTTTTGTCTTATCTCTTGAGCTACTCAGACAAATTGCACATTCATCTTTTACTGCAATATTTCCACAAGTTTTACAAATTTTAACATAATCATGAGCTTCTTTAATTTTCAAAATAAAAGTTCTTATATATTTATCATCTTGTTTTAATATAAAATGAGCTATTTTATTTGCAGATTTTAAACCTATATTTGGTAATGATCTTATTGCATCTATTAAATGTTCAAATTCTTTTGGTTTTGTCATTTATAAATTAGATTAAATTTGATAAACCAGGTGCTAAATTATTAGCTAAATCGTTTTTACCTTTAACAACACCATTGATAGCTTGATTGCAAGCAGTTGCAATAATAGCTTGTAATGTTTCTTTATCTGAAGCATCAATTAATGATTCATCTAAAATTTTAATTTCAAGAATTTGAAAAGAACCTTTTATTAAAACTGAAATTGCATTTTGATAAGTATATTCAAAAACTTTAACATCAAATTCTGCCATTTCTTTTTTCATTCTACTTTGCATTTGAGTAGCTTGAGCCATTAAATCTTTCATATTCATAATTTATTTTTCCTCTAATTATTTAAAATATCTAGCAATAATTTTGTGCTATTTTCTTCACTATTACTATTTTTTATTATATCAATATTTAAATCTTTTTGTAGTTTTATATCATTTGAAATTTGTTTTAAAACTATTGCATAACGTTTTGATAAATCTCTATCAACTCCAATTACAATATTTACTTCACCAAACATTTTTTCAAATCAATTATTAAATAATTCTGATTGAATAATTTTATTAAAATTATTAGCACTTGTTTCATTTTTGAAAAGAATAACACAACCATTTTCTGAAGTAATTAAAAACTTTTCAGCAAATTGAAGCAAATATAATTCATCTGGAAAGTTATTTTCTTTAAGAATATCTGTTAATTTTTCATTGAATTTTTTTCTTTTATCGTTGTTTAAATTATTAGCTATTCTGAAAAAAATTTCTTCTAATGAGAAAGTGATATTTAATTTTCTTTTTAAAGTATTATCAAAGGGAATTGAATTAGAAGTTTGTTGACTTTCCGTTTCTTTTATTTCACTTAATGTTTGTTCAAATGGAAGTGATTCAATTAATGATTCTTTTTTTATTTCTTTATTTTTTAAATTCGAGATATTCAATGGTGTTATTTTAAAAATACTATCATCAAAATATATTTCATCTTTTTTTAGTTTCTTAGTTTTGTTTAATGGTTTTGTTTTAAAAATACCTTCATCTAAAAGTGTTTCTTCTTTTTTAGATGTTTTGATTTCAGAATTTAGTTTTGTTTCTATTTCAAATTTTTTATCACTTAAAGATTCATAATTTATTTGTTTATTTTCCATAGGAATATTTTTATTTTTTTGATTAAAAATTTCTGATGCTTTCAAAGCTAATATTTCAAAATTAAATCTTGGTTTATAACATTTCTTAATTTTAAACAATTCTTTATTTCAAATATCAGCAACTTCAATTAATTTTTCAATATTTTCTGTTTTAATATCATCAACATTCAAAGAAGTTAATTTTTTTAAAAGAATAAAATTATTAGTTTTTATAAAAATTAATTTATCTAAAATTATTTCTAATAAATCATTTAATAAAATGTAAAAATCAATCCCTTTTTTATCATATTCATTAATTGCAATAATTAAATCTTGATAAGAATGTGAAAAAATTAAGTTTAATAAATTAATTTTATTATTGATATTTATTAACCCATATATTTCTTCAACATTAGCTAATTTAATTTTTTCAAATAAAGTACTCAATTGATCTAAAATAGAAATAGCATCTCTAGCAGAACCATCTGCAATATCTACAATAGTAGTAATTGCAGCATTATCAATATTTATATTTTCATCAATAGCTATTTGCTTTAAATGTTTTATTAATGAGACATTACTTATTTTTTTAAAATCATATCTTTGACATCGACTAATAATTGTTCCTGGTATTTTATTAAACTCAGTAGTAGCAAATATAAAAATAATATGTGCTGGAGCCTCTTCTAATGTTTTTAAAAATGCATTTCAAGCATTTGTTGTTAACATATGAGCTTCATCAATAATATAAACTTTATATTTTAATCTCATTGGTTGGTAAACAACTGTTTCAATAATTTTTCTAATTTCATCAACACCGTTATTAGAAGCAGCATCAAGTTCTAAGAAATCTATTGATTTATCAATAGATAAACAATTTTCACATTTATTACAACAATCAGAAAATTGTAAGTCTAAACAATTAACTGATTTAGCAAAAATTTTAGCAATTGATGTTTTTCCAGAACCTTTTGGACCTGAAAAAATATAAGCATGATTAATTCTCTTTGAACTGATTGAATTAATCAAAGTTTGAATAATTAATTTTTGATCAATTATTTGAGAAAACTTAGATGGTCTATATTTTCTATAAAGGGCTATCTTAGACATATTCACTTCTTTGTTTTATTTCAACATTATCTTTATTTCTAAATTTTAATAAAAAACTTTGAGAATAAAATTTAAAATCATCTTTTAAGAAAATATAACAATTTAAGAGTGTAAAACCAAAAATAATGAAAGGCAAGATAATTGATAAAGATAAGGCAAGGAAGTTATCATTATTAATTGCTTCAATATTAGTAAAATTAGTTATATAAACAATTGATACTGATAAATAAATTATAAAACTCGGGATTAAGGGAATTAAAACGTTTTTCTTAAAGAATGTTCTTTCGTAATTAATAATATGTTCTTTAATATGATTTGAAACTAAAAAATATTCAACAATAGCACTAATACTTCAACCCACTATTATTCCTAAAAATAAAGCTGAACTAAGATGTTCAGGTGGGAAAGAAAAACAAAAAATTAAAAGGAAAATACCAGTTGAAACAATTAAAGTTGTTACTTTAATAAAACTATATCTCAATATCTTATTGAAACATCCTAATATCGGTAATAAATGTCGATATGGAGCTGATAAACTTTCTATAACAAACGGAATTATTAAACCAATACTTAATGTTAAATTTAAAAATATTGTTGTTTTATTTGCTAAAAGAGAATACATAAATGGAGAGAGAGTAATAAAAGATACAACAATAAAACTAATATTTAATATAGCTCCTAAGTGATATCTTCTAAACGTTTCAAAAGAAAATTTTCTTTCATCATTATATTCATGAGCAATACTTGGTAATGATGCATCAAGAATAGAGTGAAGTATTTCTGAATAGGAAACTATTATCAATAAATAAAGGGAGAATTCACCAGCAGCTTCAAAGGTTGGAAATAAACCTCCGCCGCCACCATGATCTCCATGGAAAGGCCCATGTCCATTAGTAGTTAAAGTTAAGATACCAAAAATAACAAAAATTATCGAATTTAAATCAGTACCTATTTGTTTAAGAAAATCATTAACTATTGAGATAAAATTATTTTTATATATTTTTCTTACTTCTGGTTTCACTTTTTTAAATCAAGGAATATATTTTTTTAAATATATTCTAGCCATCATTATTACGAAGAAACTTTTAAATGCTAAAAGGAAAGTTATTATTATATTCATGTTAATAAAAGATAGATTGATTTGTTGATTTATTTGTAAAACTAAAAGAGTAATAATTATTCCGTTAAATACAATAGTAAAGAAAATATTTAAAAAATTAGAATAGAAATTCTTTTTATAAATGAATAATAAAATAGTTATTATTGGAGTAATTCCAAAAGTAATTAAAGCCTCAGTAGCATTTGCCAAAATAAACAAAGTTGCTTCATATCAAGCAATATTATTTATAGGATTATCTGAAGTAGGAATACTCCCATTCGGTCAAAATCAAGGGAAAACAAAGGCTAATAAAATGATAAGTCCAATATAAAAAGTACCTATTTTTCGATATTGGAGTTTAAGATTAGCGATCATTAAATTAGCATCTTCATGTCTATTTTCAAAAATAGGACCATAAAGATTTTTCTTACTAACATCATTGATACCAGCATGTGAAAAATTAACATAAGGCAATAAACCTAAAATAACTGATAAAAACCCGAATGATCCAAGACTAAATGCACTCTCAATAAGTGAACTTTTTACAAATACAAGAAGTAATGTAATAAGAGCTAAAACAATTGAAACAGTTGTGTTTATTATGGTCGTTCTTGATAGAGAGTATTTATTGTCGTTATTATGAATAAATTTATGCATCTTAATCTAAATTCAACATTTTTAATAGTTCTCTTGCAGCACCATTTTCATTGTTATTATATTTTGTAGTTCTTCTAGCTGATAATTTAGGACCAGTTGTTAATCCATTTTTCATAGCAATTCCTCAAGTAGCAGCATCAATCATACTAATATCATTATCACCATCACCGATAGCATAACATCTTTCAAGAGGAATACCATAATAGGAACTTAAATATTTCAAAGCACTTCCCTTTGATACATATTCAGAGTTAATTTCAATTATACAATGACCACTTATTGAGTAGTTTCTAATGATTAATGTTGGTGCTATTTGTTTTACTTCAAAGAATAATTCATCCATTTTTTCAGAATCTTTTATTGAAATAAGTATGCTACAAATATTATTCTTAATTTTATTAACATCTTCATCTAAATATTTAATTTTATTTTCGTCTAAGTGGAAAATTTCAAAGAATTTTTCATAAAATTTTGAATTTTCATGGTTTTTTCAAAATCAAGTAGTTCCTGTATCTTCAATAATTGTATTTTCAATTAAATCAAGAATTTTTTTATTTGAAAAAAGCGCTTTAAAAATTTCTTTACTAAAAGTTAATGGAATTGAATATTCATTATCTTTTTCAAAGTTATAAATAATTGAACCATTTCCAGTTACTAATAAAGTTTCTAAATTTAATTCATCATAAATGTTTTTAGCTCCTCTTATAGGTCTTCCAGTAGCTATACAAAAAATATGACCTGCATCAACTATTTTTTTAACAGCTTCTTTTGTAAATTCTGTTAATTTACCTTCTGAATTTAATAGTGTGCCATCTAGATCGCTCAATATTAAAGCTCTTTTTTTATTTATCATTTTAAGTTCATTTCTTTTAAAAATACATTCATATTTTCTTTTGCTATTTTTTTAGCTTTGTTTTTACCGATACTAAGTATTTCGATTATTTCTTGATCAGTAATATTATTTTTCTTGTTTTGGATATCCATAATAAAATCACAAACAACATCACTTACTTTTGTTTTAAAAATACCATAATTTTCGATATCTTTAAATTCTTCTTCTATTTCTTCAATTGATTTATTTGTTATATATTTATAAATATTCATTAAATTAGAAATACCTTTTTGATTAACAATATCAAATTTAACTTTGTTAAAATTATCTGTTAAAGAAGTTTTAATTTTCTTTTTAATATCATTTTCAGAATCAGAAATTAGAATTGTTCCTTTAGAATCATTTGATTTAGACATTTTTATTTCAGGATTAACTAAATCCATTATTCTAATATTTATTGTGTTTTCACATGGACTTGGAATTTTAAAAATTTCTTTTTTAAATTTATTATTTATTCTTACTGCAATATTCTTTGTTAACTCTAAATGTTGAGTTTGGTCATTACCAACAACTACAATATCTGATTGATATAATAATATATCAGCTGCCATTAGTGTTGGATAAATTAATAAACCAGTCGGAATATATTCAGTATTGTTATCAGCTTTAGCTTTTGAAGATTTATCTTTAAATTGAGTCATTCGATTCAATTCACCTAGTGTAGTATTACAAGCAAGAATATAACCTAATTCAGTGTGTTCTGATACATCACTTTGGGTAAAAATAATATTTTTATTAATATCAAATCCACAAGCAATTAATGTTTTAGCCAAATCAATTTTATATTCTAAGAATTTTTTTGTTATTAAATTATTTGTAGTAATGGCATGTAAGTCAGCTATGAAAACAAGGATTTCATTATTATTTTGCAAATTAATTAATTCTTTTATTGCGCCAAGATAATTACCTAAAGTTATATTATTTGAAGGTTGTATTCCTGCAATTACTTTTTTCATGCTTCTCCATTTTTAATATATAATTATAAATTATATAAAAAATTATATTAAATTAAATTAATTATTGAAATGTGCTAAATAATAATGTATATTATAAAAGTAAAATATAGGAGTATTTAATGTCAAGAGTAGATGATATAACAAAAAAAGGTCCTCTTTTTGGTAATACAAGATCTCATGCTATGAACCACTCTCGTAGAAATTGAAATCTTAACTTACAATCTGTTGTAATTAAAGATGGTCCAAACAAAACTAAAAGAGTTAAAGTTTCGGCTAGAACAATGAAAACATTAAAAAAGAAAAATTTAATTGCTTAATTAATTCAAAATAATACATAAAAAAAATTCATTTTAAAATGAATTTTTTTTATGTATTATTCATAACTAAATGGATCATTTTTTGTTTATCTTTTTGATTTGAATTAGCAAAATTACTACCTGAAACTACATACTCAACTTTATCAATAATCAATGGAATATTATCTAGATTTATTCCGCCATCTATTTCAATTTTTAAATTCTTATTTTTTTCTTGTTTATATTTAAAAACATCTATTAAATTTTCAACACCTTCGATCATAAATTTTTGTCCCCCTTTACCAGGGATAACAGTCATTATTGTAACAATTTCACAATAATCTAAAAATTTAGAATAATCAATAAATTTTGAATCTGGTCTAATAGCAATTCCGCCCATAAATTTTTGTTTTTTTAAAAATTCTAAACATTCAAAAACAGATTTTTCATCAATAGCTTCATATTGAAAAGTATAAGATGAAATATTAAATTTAGATAAAGACTCTAATCATTTCAATGGTTCTCAAACCATAGTGTGAACATTTATTTTTAAACCAATATCTAAAATTGGTTGAATGTGTTCAATATCAAACGCTATATTATTGACATAAGAATCCATAATATCAAAATGAATAGTGTTAATTCCTATTTCTTTTACTTTATTGATTTCTTCCATTAGATTTTCTTTATCAAATCCTAATATTGAAGGTTCTAAAATTTTATTCATTATAAATTTCCTTCATAATAAAATCATAAATTGCAGATGTTTCATTTGAACCGATGATATAATTAGCAACATTTTTAACATTTTCTGAAGCATTCTCAAATGTAATTGAATTATTAAAATTTTTAAGCATTTTATAATCATTATCTGAATCACCAAAAACATAAATATCTTCATCATTATTAATATTTAATAATTTAGCAACTTTTTTAATTGAATAATATTTATCAATTCCAATTGGATCACAATCAATATAACAATGTTGAGGTTTTAAAAAATTTATATCTTTTGAATCACTAAATTTTTCTTTTACTTCTTCATAAATTTTATCTCTTAAAAAAGATTCTGTTTTTAAAGCCATATGAATAATATTTTCATCCAAAGTATGTTCAACATCCTCTAGTTTGTTATAACTTTTTTTAAAAGTGTTTATATCATTACCACCAAAAAAATGATCACATTTAATATCATCAAAATTTGAATAAAAATTGATTTTATAATTTTTATTTAATGTGCTTCAATGAAAATCTACTTTATGTTTTTTTGCTAATTCAAGAAAGATATTAATATTCTTCTTATCAATAAATTTTTCTGTAATAAATATTGGTTTTGAATTATTAACATCAGTAATAACCCCACCATTTGATGTGATAATATATTTTTCTATTCCTAGCTCTTCAATATATTCTAATGAAGAAGTGTAATGTCTTCCAGTTGCTAAAATAACATGATAATTATCTTTTATAAGTTTCCTAATAGCTACTGATGCTCATGTATTTATTTTTCTAAGATTGCTATTCTCTTTGTTTCTACATAATAAAGTTCCATCTAAATCAAAAACAAATAATTTATTTTTCATATATTCTCCATATTTATTGTAATTATACATTTTAAGATTATTTATTTATTGATTATTTAAATAATCAATAAATATTTGTTAAAATATATTATATGAATATTGAATTAGTTATTTTTATTACTGTGTTGTTAGCAATTTTTGTTGGTTATTTTTCAGGAAGTTTAATTTGATCTTCAATAATTGGAAGATTTTTTTACAACATTAATCCTGTAAATTTGGGTAGTGGTAGTGCTGGAAGTACTAATACTGGTCGTTTTTTACCTAAAAAAGTTAAATATTTAGTTTTTATTTTAGACGCTTTAAAAGGTGTTATTCCTGTTTTAATAATATACGGAATACAAAGTACCTTATTTAAGGATTATTTAATAAAAACAGTGTATTTTGATTCGTTTTTATTGAGTTATATTGCTGGTCTTTTTGGTATTATTGGCCATTGTTTCCCGATATTTTTCAAATTTAAAGGCGGAAAGGGAATTGCTAGTTTCTTCGGTTTAATATGTATGTTATCTATTTTAATTACAATTGGTGGTTGTATAGTATGATATATAGTATTTAAAATTAAAAAAACTGTTTCACTTGCTTCAATAATAGCTTCATTATCAACTATGCTTTTTATATTTATTCCAGGATTTAATTTTTTCTATTTATTAGATGATAATATAAATAATGTTTTTACTTATCTTTCAAGTGATATATATATAACAACTTATATATTTTTATTATTACTTTTAGTTAATATAATTGTTATTTATTCACACAGAGATAACATACATAAATTAAGAGATAAAAAAGAATATTATTACAATAAATCTATTTAATTAAAATATTAAATTGGTCATAATAAACTTTATAATTATTCTGAATATTATTTCTTTTTGATCAACGAATATCAACTAATAATTCTTTGTTATTTTGATTAATTTTATATTTTGGCAATATTAAATAATCATTAATATTTTTAAAAGCTGGAATTAATCCTATTATTTCAGTCATCAATTTCAAAATATTATTATCAATATTTTTATAAATAAACATTATCTTCTCTTCAACATGTTCTTCATTAATATTCGTGAAAACATTTAATGTTTTTTTCTTATCAATAAAATTATTTATTTTATATTTCATATGCTTTTCATTATCATGTTTATCTATAAAAGTTTCTTTTCATGTTTTATAATCAAAAGAATTATCAGGATTTGATATTGTATGATTATAATCATAATTTATAAAAAGACCTAATACTACTGAACTTGTTATTGTTAAAAGTGCTATTAATGAGATTAATATATTTTTTTTAGATGATTTCATTGCCATTGATATAGTCCTCCAAATTTTCGATAGTAATAGTTTTTATTAATGTTTTATTAATTAAATTATTCTTAATATTTTTTATAAAACTAAATGGTTTTTTAATTTCAATTCTTTTTATTTTATTTTTAAATTCAATATCAAATGAACAATTAATATTTCCGTTTGAATTATACGGAATGAATATTCCTCCATATCCTTCTTTTATCGCTAGTTCTAATGTTTTTGTTTCATCATTAAAATAAAAATTTTGATCTATTTTTAATGAAAAATCATTTCCAAATAAATATTGATTATTAATTGAAAATTTCAATGTTTTTAAAATATTATCAATATAATAATCAACTGCAAAATTAATATTAGAAAGAACAATATTTTCAATATTATTCTTTTTAAAATTTATTATTGAATTAATTGGTTCTTCTAAATTATTAAAACTATCTATTCCATATGTTAATAATTCTGTTGAATTATTAACATATGGATTTAAATTAATCTTTCCATTTTCATTATTAATCTCATAAAAATTAGAATATTGAACATTGAAATTTACTATATTTTTATTCACTTCATTAATAAAAATATATCTATCAACATCATTATTAAGACCTGTAATCACATAGTCATTAAAAATATTTTGATTAAAAACTGGTTCAAAATTAAAGTTAATATTTTTATTATTTTGAATATTTTCATCTAAATTTGATTTTTTTGTATCAAGCATAAAATTAAAACTATATTGATTGATATTATATGCTGGATTTTTAGTATTAAGAATTTCTTTTGAAATATATTCTTTTTCTCATTTAAGAGGGATATTTAAAACAGATGCAAAATATGTTTTAAGATTTAGATAAAAAGAATTTATTGGTAGAAACGAATTTGAATAAATATAAAAATCACCATTAAAATTTCATGAACCATAATTATCATCAATTTCAATATTATCAACTCATGATTTATAATAAATACTTGGATTTAATTCATTTAAATCTGGATATGTAGGTTTAATAAAATATGACATTAATTTCTCCTATACAACTATATAGAATTAATTTATCTAAAAAACTAAATAAAATAAAAAAAAACCTTTTTCTATTTTAATTTAGAAAAGGGATTTATATTAAGTGGAAATAAAAATTTTTATACTATTATTTAGTGTATTTTTCAGGTCTTTCAATCATCATTTTTTTAACAAAATCTTCTTTTGGTAAATCTCTATATTTATTCATTAATTCAACACATTCATCATAAACTTCAATTGCTCATTTTTCATCTTTGAAACCATTAATAACAACTTTTTTGTTTTGAAGATTTTTATAATTTTCAAAGAAATCCTGGATTTCTTTTAATAAATGCTCAGGAATATCTTTTAAAGTTTCAATATGATTATATCTAGGATCACAATCAATAATACCAATAAGTTTTGTATCAGTTTCATTTCCATCAATCATATCCATAGCTCCAACTATTCTAGTAGGAACAACAACACCTGGTTGAAATTCTTGATCAGCAAACAACACTACATCAAGTTCATCGCCATCTCAATCTAAAGCTTCTTTTACAAAACCATAATTTTGTGGATAAGATGATGAACCATATAAAATTCTATCTACTCTTATTTCTTTACTATTTCTATCAAATTCATATTTAATTTTTGAATTTTTTGGAATTTCAATTGTTACATCTAAAACTTTTTTCATTTTTACTCTTTATATCTTTATAATTTTTAAAAATTATAACAAAAAAAAATAAAAGTATACCAAAAATAGTTAAAAACTATTATTATAATAATTTTACTATTTAAACTCTTTTTAATTAAGAAAATTTCATTATTATCTATTTAAATTTAGTTTTATAATCATTATATATAAAAAGGACATAATAATATGAAAGAAAAAAAAATATTAAGAGACTCTAAAGGGTCTCCAGTTGATAATGATCAAGCTTCAAAATCATTAAATTTAAATAAGGATCATGGTTATACTTTAGTACAAGATACACATTTAATTGATAAGTTAGCTCATTTTTCAAGAGAGAGAGTTCCTGAAAGAGTTGTACATGCTAAAGGAGCAGGTGCTTATGGTAAATTTACACTAAAAGAAGATATGAGTAAATATACTGATGCTAAAATTTTTACTAATATGAAAACAGAAACTCCTTTATTCATTAGATTCTCAACAGTTGGTGGTGAATCTGGTTCTGCTGATGTTGCTAGAGATCCTAGAGGTTTTGCTGTTAAATTTTATACAGAAGATGGTAATTATGATATCGTTGGGAACAATACACCAATATTCTTTATAAGAGATGCTGTAAAGTTTCCTGATTTTATTCATACTCAAAAAAGACACCCTCAAACAAATTTAAAAGATTCAAACATGGTTTGAGACTTTTGAAGTTTAACTCCTGAATCACTTCATCAAGTTTTATTTCTTTTTACAGATAGAGGAACACCTAAAAATTATCGAGAAATGAATGGTTTTGGAAGTCATACTTTCATGTGATACAAAGCTAATGGTGAATTTTCATGAGTTAAATACCACTTTATATCAACACTTGGTTTTAAAGGTTTAACTTCTGAAGAAGGTGATGAAATTGCTAAGACAGATCCAGACCATGCAACTAGAGATTTATTTGAAAATATTAAAGCTGGTAATTTTCCAAAATGAAAATTATTTGTTCAAATAATGTCAGATAAAGATGTTAAGAAAATGAAATTGAATCCATTTGATGTTACTAAAGTTTGATCGCATAAAGATGCTCCTTTAATAGAAGTTGGAGAAGTTATTTTAGATAGAAATCCTGAAAACTACTTTACTGATGTTGAACAAGTAACTTTTTCACCAGGTAATTTTGTTGCAGGAACATCGGCTAGTCCTGATAAGTTATTACAAGGTAGATTATTTGCATATGGTGATGCTGCTAGATATAGAGTTGGTGCTAATCATAATCAATTAGAAGTTAACAAACCAAAAACTAAAGATAATTATACAAATGAAAGAGCTGGCTCTATGGCTTCTTCAAAAGATTATGGTTCATCTAATAATTATTTTCCAAATTCACAAAGTGATGGAAGTGTTACAAATGCTATTTCAGCACCAAGAATTGATGTTAATTCAGCTTGAATTGATAAAACTGAAGTTATTACTTATGAAGATGATTTTGTTCAACCAAATCTATTTTATACAAATGTTTTAGATGAAAGCAAAAAGAAAGAATTGATAAAAAACCTTTCTAATAGTATGATGGGGATTTATGAAAACCTAAAATACAGACAAGTTGCTCTATTTTATAAAGTAGCAGAAGAATTAGGAACTAGATTATCTGAAAAAATGGATTTAGATTTAGAAAAAGTTAAAAAGTTATCATTTTTATCTCAAGATGAAAGAATCAAAGAAACTCCTCTATTTTAGAAATAATAAATAAAAAAAAATCGCTTATGCGATTTTTTTTTATTTATATTTTAAAGTTTTTAGCTAATGGATTTCTTGGTAAACCTGGTAATTTAATAGTATTTCCACAATTTACAATAACCATATTTAATGATGAATTATAATTAAAACCAGTAACTATTATTTTTCTATTTTCTTCATAGTTTAATAAGGTTGGATCACTCGAAAGTGACATTGGAGTTTTTGATATACATATTAAAGCATTTTTATAATCAAATTTTTTAATATCATTTATAGAATTATTAGCAAATTCAATATTTTCAATTCCATATGCGTTTTTAGCAACTTTTTTAATTTTTAATTCTAAAGTATCTTCTAAATTATAAGTAAAATTTACTTTTGGTTTTTCAATAATATTATTTTTTACTAATTCAACTATTTTTTTAGAATCTTCAAAACCATTATTATAAAAATCAACAATTTCAAATATTAATTTTTTCTCTTCTAAAATATTTTTAATTAAAGCAATGTCTTCATCAGAATCATTAGCAAATCTATTTAATAAAATTATTGGTTCAAAATTATAACTTCTAATATGATTGATATGAATATTTAAGAAATCAAAACAATTTTCTAATGGATTAGTTTTTTTGTTATTAAATTCACCATGATGTTTCAATGCTTTTATAGTAATACATAGAACAACAGCATTTGGATAAATGTTACCAATTCTACATTTAATATTCATGAATTTTTCAAAACCTAAATCAGCACCAAATCCAGCTTCAGTAAAACTATATTCAGCTAATGACATACTTGTCTTAGTCGCTATTAAAGAATTACAACCATGAGCAATATTAGCAAATGGTCCGCCGTGAACTATTATTGGTGAACTTATTAATGATTGAACTAGATTAGGTTTAAGAGCATCTTCTAATAAATTTAAGATAGCATCAGTAATTTCTAAATCTTTAATTTTAATTTCTTTATTATCAAAACTATAAGCAACGATTGTACTATCTAACTTTTCTTTTAATTCTTCTTTATTATTAACTAAACAAAAAAGAGCCATAATATCACTAGCTGCTGTAATATTAAATCCTGTTTTATATGATATTTTATCTTTTATTTTAACTTCAATATTTCTCAAACCTCTATCGTTTAAATCAATACATCTCTTTCAAATAATTTTTTCATGATCAATATTTAATTTATTATCAAAATAAATTTCATTTTCAATTATTGTCGAAATTAAATTATTACATGAAGTTAAAGCGTAAAAATCACCAGTAAAATTAAGATTAATTTTATTACTTGGAAACATTGAAGTTTTACCATTCCCTGTTGCTGTTCCTTTAAGACCAAAAACTGGACCAAGTGATGGTTCTCTTAAAACTGCTATTGATTTCTCTTTATTATAATTAAATGCATCATTTAATCCGATACTTAAAGTGGTTTTACCTTCTCCGTATATTGTCGGATTTATTGATGTAGTTATTATTAATTTATTTACAGGATTATTAATAGGATTAATTTTAATAATATCTTTATTAAATAAAGAGTAATCATTTTCACTAATTGATAATATCTTTGCTACTTCTGTTATTTTTTTTTGCATTAGATTCCTTATTTTTAATTAAATATAACATAAAAAATTAAATTGAATTTAATGTTTCTGATTTTATTTGATTAAATAATTCAATATCTTCTGTTAATTTTTCTCTTAGTTGTTCTTTACCTTGTGCTAATTTTCTATCATCTTTTAAAAGTGAGTATCATGATCCATTTTTCTTAATAATTCCTTTTTCTATAGCAATATCTATTATTTCATTACTTTGTTTAAACCCTTGTCCAAAAATAATATCTAAAAAAGTAGTAGTATAAGGAGCTGATATTTTATTTTTAATAATATTTATTCTTACTTTAATACCAATTTTGTTATTTAAATTTTTAATTATTTCTGCTTTTTTACATTCTATTCTCATTGTAGAATAGAATCTTAATGCTCTTCCGCCTGTTGTTGTTTCATTATTTCCAAAAATAATACCAATTTTTTCTCTTATTTGATTTAAAAAAATAATGGTTGTTTCTGAATTTGATAATAAGGTTTGAATTTTTCTTAAACCTTTCGACATCAATCTAGCATGCAGTCCCATTTGTTGACTATTAATATCGTTTTCATACTCATCATTTGGAACCATTGCTGCAACTGAATCAACTACAACAATGTCAGCAATTTTATTCTTAATAACAAATTCTAAAATTTCAAATACTTGTTCACCTGTCTTTGGTTTAGCTATTAAAATATTATCTAAATCAATTCCAATATTTTTAGCATATTTACCATTGAATGTATGTTCAACATCAATAAACATAACTTTATAACCATCCTTTTGACCTTGAGCTAACATTTGAAGTGATATTGTTGTTTTAGCAGAAGATTCATTCCCAAATATTTCAATTATTCGACCTTTAGGTATTCCATTTATTCCTGTTATTTTATCTAAATTTAAACTTCCTGTTTTATAAATACCACATGTGAAATTATCATTACCTAAATAAATTAAATCTTTTCCTAATTTTGATTCTATTAATTTAGCATCAATATTAATATTATTTTCAATCTTCATTAATTTATTGCTCCCTTATTAATGAAGTAAAGCAGAATGTAAAAAAAATACTAAAAATAATTATTATTTAATTAAGTTTAGTATTTCTTGATAAACAATTCCAACAATTTGTTTTAAATTTTTTTTTCGATCATTTTTTGAAACAACATGTTTTTTAACTATTGCTTTTTCATTAATTAGATAACAAATAAAAAAAATACCTGTTTCTTGATTTGAAATATTATTAGGACCAGCATTGCCTGATATTGAAACTATTACATCAGCAGGATAAATTTTTCTTAAATTAAAAGCCATTTCATAAACAACTTCTTTAGAAATCACACCATAATCAGAAATAGTTTTTTCATTAATATTTAACACTTTAGATTTAAAATCATTACTATATGTAACTAAAGAGCCATTGAATATTTTTGAAATATTACTATATTGAACAAGTTCAGATGTTAAAAGCCCACAAGTTGCTGATTCAGCAAAACTAATAGTTAAATTCTTCTCTTTTAAAGAATTAACAACTAATTCAGAATTAATCATCTTCGTTTTCCATCTTTTTCTTTTCAACTAAAAATTCTTCTTCATCACCTATTATTAAGGCATCAACTGGACAAACTTCAATAACTTCATTATTATCTTCGAAAATACCATCTTCACACCAAACTTTAGAGTTTTTAAAATCACATCTTCCTTCACTTGCTGGAACACATGCACCGCAAGAAATACATTTATCTCTAATAACAATTAATCTATTTTTCATCTTTAAAATTTCAAAGATACATTTTTTTTGTATCTAAATACTTTCTTCCTATTTTTGCAAAATTATCACCATTTATTTTTACTAAATCACAAGTAAAATGTGTTGATTGTCCGTTGAAATAAGCTCCAACTCCATAAAAATTAACTGGTGCTTTTAATTCTTCTAATTCTTTAATCTTTTCTAAATTTAAACCTGATGAAATAACTATTTTAATATGGTTACCATTATTTTGATCTAGAAAATTTCTAACTAAATTGATTAAATGAATATTAACACCATATTTTTCATTATCAAGAATATTTAACTTTTCAATTGACTTATCAATTAAATTGATAGATGTATCTATTCTAACACCTTTTAAAAGATGAAAGTAATTTTTAATTGATTCTAGTGTTTTAATAACATCATTTTCAAAATCAATTAAAAGAATTAAATCAGAAAATAATTCATTATATTTTTCAATTATTTCTTTAACATTATTTCTAAATTGTTGAAAAATAGCATGAGGAAGTGTACCTATTACTTTAACTGCTTTATCATTAATTAAATTAACTTGAGCATCAGTTGTAAATAATTTAATACCACTTAGTCAACTAGAATAACCATCAATTTCTTGTAATGAATAATGATCACTTCTTTCATTCATATTAATTATCTTTTCAAGATTAACAACTTTAGATAATTCATAAGAATTAGTAGCAACTGATGAATTTCTACAAAGAATTGAATTGAAAATATTTTCATATTGACATAATAATGAATAATCACCAGTAATAGAAATAACTGGTTCATTTCTATTAATTATTTCTCCATCATTTCTAAAATAAAATTCTAATTTTTCTAATTCTTCTTTTTTAAAATTATTAAGAAGAACTTTTTTAATTTCTTCAATACCACTAAGCATGTAATCATTACATTTTAAACAATAAAATTGCATTGTAGTTTCATTATGCATTTCATTATTAATTAATATTTTTTTAGTTTTTTTAAAGTATTCAGTTGTATAAAAACCTTTTTTAATTTTATTTTCCATTATTTAATCCTCTTAAGAATATTTTTTAATAATAGCAGCAATATAATATTCAACAGCTACCATAGCTCTTACATCATTCTCACAATATAATTTTAAATTATTGCTTAAATCATTCCATTCTTTTTCAGTTAATAGATTAAAAAATCTTTTAGTAGTAGCATTTTGACACATTAGACCATCGCCAATTTCAAGACTTTTATAATCAATACATTTAGTTTGATTAAAAATATCAGGATATTCATTTTTAATAATTGGCAATACTTTTTTAATTGAATAATATCCTTGTAATTTTTTTAAAAAAATATTTTGTTTATTTCTAGTGAAATCAAAAAAATCAGCTAAATCGAATAAATTATCAATAATAATATCAATTTTATTTGTATATTCTTCATCATTAATATATCTCTTAAATTCGTTTAATCTACTTCTTTCAAAAGTAATATTATAAACAACATAAGAATAATCATTCCCTTGAAATAATTCATCAACTATTTCTTTAAAGAAAGATAATTTAATATCATATGGATCTGTCAATAAATTTTTACAAATAGCATCTTCAAAACCTTCGCCTCGATCAATTAAAATTGAACATTGTGTAACAACTTGAGTAAATGGAGTCGTATCATCAAAAGCTCTAATAGCTGAGTTGATTGTTTCAAAATCAAAATAAACTTTTTTATTTTTTAATTTAGCAAATAAGTCAATTCCATCTTGGAGAACAGTAATATCATTCTTATTATTATCAAATCAATCTTTACTTATTCCTTTGAAGAAAATTTTTTCTTTAATTTCATTAATATTTAAATTAGATTCTTCATAATTTTCAATAATATTTTTTATTGATTGTTCAGTTGAATTACCGCTATAAAGAAAGTTTTTAAATCCATGAGCAGCATAATAATTTTTTAATAATGGTCAAAGTGAAGAATTTTTATATTTACCTTTATCTCTTCAAGAAGGAAAAAATGAAGTAGGAAATGGTTGTGTTTTCTTTTCTAAATAAAAATTCATTTGTTCATTTTTAACAAATCTCAATTCATCTAAACATTCATTAAACGTTTCATAAATATCATTTATATCTTTCATTTGTTTATCATTTTCATTAATAAAATCACTATAGTCCCCTCTAACACATTTATTAAAAGTTATTTGATAAGTTTCTTCTGATTTTTTATCGAAACGAATACCTATTTTTTTCTCACCTTTTTCTTTAATAAATTCTTCATCAGACATACTACCTTGTTTAGGAGATGTAAATGTTTTTGTTGCATTAAAACTACTCGATAGAATAAAACTTATATCTTTAGCATTTAATTTTTCATATTTAACTAAGCAAAGAGAATAGTAAAAATTCAATTTATATTCTTTTTTATTTATAGCTTCTTTAACAGCTTTTTCAACTACTTTTGATTGGAAAAAAATATCTAAAAAATGATTAATTTTAGAAGTAGATGTTCCTTTTGTTTCAATGATATGAATATCATTTTTTGTTTTTATAAAAGCATCTGGTCTTGTTATTAAATCATTATAAATAAGTGTTGGTTGAAAAATAATAACATTTTCATTTTCACTAATAATTTTTTTTGAAATTTCAAAAAGTTCTTCAATTGATTTTCATCGGTATTCAGGACTATCAAAATCAATAATTAATGTAATTTCAGGATATTCAATAGTAATAAATTCTTTTGTTTTTTCATCAATAATATTACCTTCATAAACTCTTGGATCATCATCATCTTTTTTAATTTCACCTTTTAATAAGGCTTCTTTATATAATTCATAGTAATTATAACTATCGTTTTCATCACTTCCATCATTTTCTAATTCATCATAAATATCAAAATTATTTTCAATATTATTTTTTTTAATTAAAGAATTAAAAACAAATTCAATTTCTGAATTTGAAAAAAATCAAGTATTTTTCGGTTTTGTAAAGTAACCGATATAGTCATATTTATTGATATATTTAGATATTTTCATAAATTTAATCCTTAATAATTAATTTTATATTTATTATTTTATTAAAAATAAAATTTTTATATTGAAATAAATTAAAAAAAAGTTAAAATATAAATTGTAATATTATTAATATGTGAGTAATATAAAATGAAAAAAAGAACTAAAATAATTAATAGTTTATTTCTATCAACAATAGCTTTAAGTTCTGTGGCAGCTTTAAGTATTGTTGCTTTTGATAATCAAAATAAATTATCTAGCTACAGTAGTGATACAAACAATCAAAATTTAAACACAAGAGTTGAAAATCTATCAACATATATAACAGCTTCAGAAAGAAATGTTTTTGTTGATGCTAAAAATCAATTACCAAGTGATGTTGTTAATTCATTGACAGTTAAAAGTGAATATGCTTCGAATGATCAAGTAACTGGTAAACCTTTAAATTGATTTAAACCATCTGCTAATGTTTTAAGATTTGTTGAAATAATAAATCCAACTGCAGGTTTTAATGAATTAGAAAATATCGCAGTACGTATTGAATTAGCTGATGACTGAAGTGGTGAATTACAACTTGAATTTGTTTTGTTAAAAAATTATAGTGTTGGAGGCGTTCCAATTATCCCACCTGGTGGTGATGGAATATTCCCGAGTATTGCATATCATATTGATATTGGATATATGAATAACTTTACAGTTATGATACCTATATTAAGTATTTTAGGATTAATTACATTACTTATTTTAATCGGTGGTATTTCAAGTGGTATTATTATTCGTAAAAATTCATTAGAAAAATCAAATAGCGCAAGAGAAAATAACGATTTAATAAATCCTAAAAAAGCTAAACCTGAAAAAGATCCTAAAAAAGATAAACCTGAAAAAGAAGATAAAAAAGTTAAATCTGAAAAAGAACCTAAGAAATCTAAGCCTGAAAAGGAACCTAAGAAATCTAAACCTGAAAAAGAAGATAAAAAGAAATCTAAAAAATCTTAAAAATTCAAGAAATATTTGTTTGATAATAAAAAAAGAGTTAACTATAGTTAACTCTTTTTTTATTATTTAGTTTTTAAAATGGCGTGCTATAAAGGATTTGAACCCTCAACCTTTTGGTCCGAAGCCAAATGCTCTATCCAATTGAGCTAATAGCACATAAAAATTATTTTAAATTTTCAAAAACTAACTTTTCTGAAATATTATATATGATATCTGAAATCATAATTGCTATTTTTTTTAAATTATCATCAAATTCGCTAGAACTTTTCTTTTTTGAGAATAAATAATCACTTACTATTTTGATACAAGAGAATTTTACTTTAAATTCATTACATGTTTGAGCAATACTACAGCTTTCCATATCAATAACATCTGGATTATTTTTAAGAAAAAAATTATATTTAGATAAATTTTGATTAGTTAAAAAAGAATCTCCAGTTGAACAAGTCCCATTCATAGTATTAAAGTTATTAAAAGATTTTAAAACTTCTTTTATTATTTTATTACTAAATGAATCTGTACTAAAAAAAAGTGGTTGTTTTGGTAAAACTCCGTATTCATAACCAAATGCTGTTAAATCCACATCAAAATAATAATTCTTATTAACTAGAACCACATCAAATAGGTTTAAACTATCTACAAAAGCTCCAGCAGACCCAATATTAACAATTAGATCAATATTAAAGTTAGCAATCATTTGTGTTGCACAAATTGCAGCATTAGTTTTACCAATACCAGAAAATCCTATAACAATGTTTTCACCACTACTTGTTTCAGAAATATAATATTTTCTTGATTTTATTTTATGATTATAAATTTTTTTAAACTTAGTATGAGTTAAAAAGTCATCAGTAACTTCTTTTTCCATAGCAATAATGATACCAATCATTTCATCTGTCCTTATTTTTTTAATTGATTATATAAAAAATCAAAACCTTTATTGATATCTATATTAACCATTTCTCTTATTTTATCAATATTATTAACATCTTTATCAGTTCTCAAATGTTCTAATTTATCTGCACAATATACAACTTTATCAAGTATAGATATTTCATGCTCTGGATAATCAAAATTATATGGCATTGTATGTCTTTTAATTCCTCTTAAAATATTTTTGTTTTCATATAATAAATATTTTTCTAAAAATCAAGCAGCAATTGGACCATGAAGTACTTTAAATGAAATAATATCTTTATCAGGATAAATATCTTTAAAAATTTGGATTTGAATATTTTTATCCATATTTTTAAAGAGATCATGAATTAAACTTGCTTGATAAATTTCATCTATATTTTCAAGATTATTATTTTTAGCAATAATCTTAGCCATAGAACTTGTCCTCATCATATGTTTATAACGTTCATCTAAAACTGAAAAAACAGTATTATAATCTTTAAAATTAAAAACAAAATCAGGTTTAATATAGTCTTTTAAGAAAATAAGGTTTTGGTTGATATAATTTTTTACTTTTTTATCTAAGTATTCATATCTAAAATTATTCTTAATATCACTTGAACTAATGTGTTTATTTTCATTTTCTACAATGTAAATAATATTTTCACTATATTTAGAAATTAATGTTTTTATATTTTCATCATTACGATTAAAACAAATAATTTTAACTTTATTTAAAATATCTTCATAATCTTTTCAATCTTTAAAATTAATAAGTAAATCACTACCCATTAATAAATAAATATCATCATTTTTATACTCAACTAAAAAATGATTAATTGTATCGATAGTATAATTTATTTTTTTATTTTGAATTTCAAAATTTGATAAATAAAAATCATCATTACAATCAATAGCTAAATTAATCATATTAATTCTATCTTCATTAGAAATTAAAGTTTTGTCATCGAAAGAAACAAAAGAAGGTATGAAAATAACTTTATCAGCTGAAATGTGCTCTTGAGCTTTTTTTGCTATTGATATATGACCTTGATGAATAGGACTAAAACTTCCGCCGAAAAGAATTACTTTCATATTGTTCCTTATATTATTGAATATTCTAAAAGTGAAATATCAACATCTTTATGAGTAATAATTTCAATATCTTCAATTCCTTTTTTAATAGAAATTAAACCAAGATTAGAAATAGTTAAATTATTTTTAACTTCATTGTTAAGCTTAAATTTAAATGATTTTAAATCATTATCAATTAAGTTGATCAATGTATCATTATTTGGTCTTAAAGAAATTTCATTATTATATTTAGCTTTAATAATTTTTAGATCGTCATTAATATAAAAACTGATACTAAACGGATCAATTGCTTCTAGATTTATTTTTAAAAAGTTTTCAACATATAAAGTTTGACTATGATTGATTTGAAAATTTCTAACTTTGTTAATTTTTTTATAAATAACATTATTAATATCCCTTTGACTAATTCAATTCAAAATTGAATTACTGTTTGTTATCCCAGGAGTATCTAAAATATAGATTCTTTTATATTTTATTTGATTGATATTTAGAGTTGTATTTAAATATGGACTAATCGTAATATCTAAATCTATTTTCTTATTTAATAAACTATTTATTAGTGAAGATTTTCCAACATTTGTTTTACCAACAAAAATTGATTTCTTCTTATCTATATTAGTAACATCTTCTATTTCTTCATAAACTCTATTTAGATTTTTCTTTCTCAAAGCTGAAACAAAGAAAATTTTGTTATATTCAAATCCGTATTTATTTAAAAGACTAATAATATTTTTTTCAGTTATTTCAACATCATATTTTAAAGGAAGACAATCCATTTTATTAAAAATAATATTTACATTCTTATCTTTAAACTCTGGCATAAGTGAATTTTTAAGATCTAAAATATCAACAATTAAAAATATTTGATGTTTTTTAAAATCAATATTTTTAATAACATCTTCAACTAAAATAGATGAATCATTTTTAGTTGTTATTAATTTGTTGTAATTTTTAATAGAAAAACATCTTTGGCATAATCTTTTTTTCTCATCAATGTTATTTGGAATATATCCTAATGAATCAATTTCATCATTTAAAAAAACTCCGCAGCCTTTACATTTAACTTTATATTGCATTTTTGTTTTACATCCAAATTTTTCTTAATTTTAAATAATTTTTTAATGCTTAACATAAGCATTAAAGATTCATTGACTTTTTTTATTTACATATTAGAATCATTACAATATATAAAAATAGTTTATATAATAAAAAAATCTCTGAGAAATATCAAAGATTTTTTTATTATTAAATTAATTAAGCGTTTTTAGTTGTTCTTAATTCTTTATTAAATTTCATAGAAAAATATTTTTTATTTCTAAATGCTCATATTGTTATTGGTACTATTGCAAGAGGTATTAAGTATCCTGCTCAATTACAAAAGAATGCTCCTGTTATTGCTAATGTTAAAAGTACAACAGCGAATACTATTGAAGCTAAAAGTGTTTTTTTGTTCATATTTTTTATTCCTTAATTATTTTTATTATTTTTTTACTGGTTACATCCATTAAGTCTCGGATTTTATCATGGTGATGATTTTCAGTTTCAATATCTTTTCTAAAATAGAAAATAGTTAATAATTGAATATAATCAATAAATGCATTTTCATCATTTTTTAATAATTCAATAAGAGCTTCTATATCAAGAGAATTTATTTTACCAAGAAGAGGTCCAAAATGAGCTTGTTGCATTTTTCTAATTTCATCAACTCTTGCATTTGAAATTAATATTTCAAGAGCCTCATCAAGTTTAGATTTTTTATCAATAGGTAAATTATTGAAATAATTTTCATCTGCTAAAGCATTTTCAATAAATGCTATTCTTGAATCGTTAGTATCCAAAACTTCTAAAAAAAGTTTTCTACATAAATCAATATTGTTTTTAAAATTATCCATGAATATTATCCTTTCTATAGGTGTATAAATATTTTATAATAAATACTTGAGTTTTTGAATATATTATTATTAATAATCATTTTTTTATTTTAGATTTCATCTGAATCATTTTGCTTATTAAAAATATATTCATCTAAATACACTTCTTTAATAACTTTATTTTTCAAATCAGTAGTAGATATTTTATCTATTTCACTATTTATATACTCATTATTTTCATATAAAATATTAAAAATAAAATTATCTTTAAAAATAGTCGTATTAATAATACTATTATTTTTCTTATGAACTTCTATTAAAATATTTTTAGGCTCATTATATCTTTTTGTTAGCTTTAGCTCTTCTATCTTTATTTTTTTAAAAACATGATTTGTTGCTAATAAAAAATATTTTTCATCATTAAAAATAAAGAATGATTTTAATTCATCATTATCTTTTAATTTAATAGCCTTAATACCCATACTAGTTTTATTAGTAATAGCTATTTCATCAATTAAATATTTTGAATAAAAACCATTTTTTGTAAAGACACTTATTTCTTTTTCTTCATTTTGAATTGTTGTTGAAACTATTTCATCATCATTTTTAAAATTAATAATATTCCCAGATTTAATATTATTAGAAAATGTTAAACTAGAAATTTTCAGTCTTTTAATATAACCATTTTTTGTCATAATAATTATTTTACGATCATCACTAATTAAGTTTGAAACATTAAAACTATTAATAATTTTTTCATTTTGATTTAAAGAAACAAAACTACTTAAATGAGTTCCTGGTTCTTTATATTTAGAACTTTCAATTTTAAATACAGGAATATTTATATATCTACCTTGTGATGTTATTAAAACAATTTGATTTTGACTATTTGATGCAAAAATATTTACTAAAATATCACCTGGTTTTAATATATATGAACCATAAACAGAAGAGTCAATTGATTTCTTAGTTGTTGATTTAATATAACCATCTCTAGTAACCATTAGATAACAATTTTTATTATCTAAAATATCACTATTTTCTATTACAATTTTTTCAATTTCTTTTTCAATAACTGTTCTTCTTTTATATCCGAACTCTTCATTAAATTTTCTAATAATTGCTTTTAATTCATTTTCTTGAATATTTTTATCATTAATTAATAATTGTAATTTATCAATTTTTTCATTTAGATTACTTAATTCTTTTCTTAAGTCTGAAATATCAGTTGATGTTAATTTATATAATCTTAAAAGTACAATTGCTTCAGCTTGATTATTAGTAAAAAAGAATTTATTTATTAAGTTCTTTTTAGCATCTTCTTTATTAAAACTAACTCTAATTAATTCAATAATTTCATCTAATATTGAAACTGCTTTAATTAAACCTGAAACAATTTCTTTTCTTTTTAAAAATTTATCAAGATCATATTTATTTGTTTTAACAATAATATTAATTGCATGATTAATAAATTTTTCAATAGCAATGTTTAAAGGCATTAAAACAGGAGTTTTATTATCAATACAAACGAAATTATGATTATAAATTATTTGTAATTGAGTATTTTTATAAAGAAATTTTTTATAAATATCAAATGATTTTGATTTATCAATATCAATAACAATACTAATTCCGTTTCTATCTGATTCATCTCTTACTTCAAGTATTCCAGGAATTTTATTATTAATAATAATATCATCTATTGATTTAATGATATTAGCTTTATTAGTTTCATAAGGGATTTCTGTAATAACTAATTGATTATATTTTTTGTCTTTAAGTTCTTTATCAATTATTTTTGCTCTAATAATGAATTTACCTTTGCCGGTTTGGTATGCATCATAAATTCCGCTTAAACCTTGAACAATACCACCAGTTGGAAAATCTGGACCTTTTACTATTTTCATAATTTTTTCAACAGAAGCATTTTTATTATCTACACAAAAGATAATTGCTTCAAATACTTCTGAAATATTCATAGGTGATATATTAGTAGCAAATCCAGCTGCTATTCCAGTAGCACCATTTACTAAAAGATTAGGAAAAAGAGACGGAAGAAAAACTGGTTCAATTTCTGAATCATCGAAATTATTAATAAAATCAACTGTATCTTTTTCGATATTATTTAACATCAAATCACAAATTTTACTTAATCTTGTTTCAGTATAACGCATAGCAGCAGCATTATCACCATCAATAGAACCTTTATTACCATGCATATCTAATAAAGGGATATTATTTTTTCACTCTTGACTCATTCGAACCATAGCTTCATAAATTGATGAATCTCCATGTGGATGATATTTACCAATTACTTCACCAACTGATCTAGCTGATTTTTTATATTGTCTATCATGAGTTATTTTTAAATCATTCATAGCATATAAAATTCTTCTTTGAACTGGTTTTAAACCATCTCTAATATCAGGTAATGCTCTTTCTTGAATAACATATTTTGCATATCTGCTATAACTTTCATTAATTACTTCATCTAAATTTTTGATGATAATTTTATTAGTATTAGACATTAAAACCCTTCATCAGAATTAAAATTAATATTTTTTTCAATTCATTCTTTTCTTGAAACAATATTATCACCCATCAATGTTGAAACTTGTCTTTCAGCTAATATAGCATCACTAATCGTTACTTTAATTAATTTTCTAGTTTCTGGATTCATTGTAGTCTCTCATAATTGATCAGCATTCATTTCTCCAAGACCTTTATATCTTTGAATTTCATAATCAGTATATTCTTTTTTAATTTCATTAAGTTCTGATTCTAATCATGCGTATTGAAATTTAGTATTCTTTTTATTAGAAATTTTATATAAAGGTGGAAGAGCTATATAAATATGACCTTCTTCAATTAATGGTTTCATATATCGATAGAATAATGTTAATAATAAAATTTGGATATGAGCTCCATCATTATCAGCATCTGTCATAATAATAATTTTGTGATATTTTAATTTTGAAACATCAAGATTTTTAAAAATTCCAGTTCCTAAACATGCAATAATTGTGTTGATTTCTTCATTTTTTAAAACATCAAGAACTTTTGTTCTTTCAGTATTAATAACCTTACCTTTTAAAGGTAATATTGCTTGATTTTTTTTATTTCTACCAAGTTTAGCACTTCCTCCAGCAGAATCACCTTCAACTAAGAAAATTTCAGAATTCTTCGGATTTTTATCTTGGCAAGGTGTTAATTTTCCTGAAAGCATTCTTTCTGGTGTTTTACTTTTTGTTTTTTTGTATGCTTCTCTTGATTTTCTAGCATTTTCTCTAATATCTCTAACTTCACAAGCTTTGTTAATTAGTATTGTTGCACTTTTTCTATTTTCTTCAAATCAAAATTTAAGTTGAGTTTCACAAACTTTTCTAACAGCTTCTTTAGCTAATGGTGTGTATAATTTATTTTTAGTTTGACCTTCAAAACTTATTAAAGCTTCTGGGATCTTTAAGGAAATAACACTTGCTATTGATTCTCTAACATCAGATGAATCAAATTTTTTATCTTTTGCTTTAAAAATATTTCATTTTTTAGCATATTCATTAAAAACATCTACTAAACTGGTTTTAAACCCTGTTTCATGACTACCACCTTCAATTGTCTTAATTGAGTTTGCAAATGAAACAATAGTTTCAGATAGATCATTACTATATTGAATAGCAATTTCAACTTCAATATCATTAAAAGAATTTTTTAAATAAATAACAGGTGAAGTTTTTTCTTTATGTTGATTAATATATTCAACAAATTCAATAATTCCTTTTTCTGTATAAAAAGTCATTTTATTTTTATTAATTTCATCATTAAAAATGATTTTTAATTTTTTAAATAAAAAAGAAGCTTCTCTTAATCTATCTTCAATTATCTTTGGATCAAATTTAATTGTTTCAAAAATTAATTTATCTGGTTTGAATATAACATGAGTACCTGTTTTATTAGTATTACCAATTTTAGTCAGTTTTTGAGAAGTTTCACTTCCACCATTTATAAATTTAGTTTCTGAAATTTCTTTATTTCGATAAACTGTACATGTTAAAAATTCACTTAAAGCATTAACAACACTTGAACCAACCCCATGTAATCCACCTGAAACTTGATAAGTTTTACTATCGAATTTTCCACCAGCATGAAGATTAGTAAAAACTGTTTCAACAGTTGAAATATTTGTAGTCTTATTTATCTCAGTCGGGATTCCTCTACCATTATCAGAAATTTCAATTGAATTATCTTTATGAATAGTTAATCTAATTTCATCACAATATCCAGCTAAAACTTCATCAATAGAATTATCAAAAATTTCTCAAACAAGATGATGCAAACCTTTTATATCGGTCGAACCAATATACATTCCTGGTCTTTTTCTAACAGCTTCAAGTCCTTGAAGAACTTTTATATTATCTGCACTATAGCTCATGATTAACTCTCAATTTCTAATATAATTATAAATTAAAACAATAAATATAAAAAAAGATATAAAAATTTTTTTATATCTTTTTTTTATTATTTTATTTTTACTTTTTCTTTAATGAAGCTTTAAATTGTTCATTTTCTAATTTTAATTTTTCATTTTCTAATTTTGTATTTTTTAATAAAAGTTGATTAAGTTCAAATTCTAAAAAATCTTCTTCTTTTTTTTGAAGTTCTTTTATTTTATCCTTATATTTTTTTAAAAGTTTATCTTTATTTTTAAGTGCATCGTCTGTTGTTTTAGTAGCAGCTTTTTTACCATCTTTTTTCTTGTCTGATGAATCATTTTCGTCTTTAGAAAGACTATCATTCTCAATTTCATTAGTTTCTTCATTATTTGTATCATCAGCTATAGTTTCAACAACATCATTATTGATTTCTTCATTATTTGTATCATCAGCTATAGTTTCAACAACATCATTATT
>CAMQZA010000002.1 GCA_947039545.1 uncultured Ureaplasma sp.
CTATTATTGAAGAAGTTGAAGTAAAAGAAGAAATTGAACCTGAACCTATTATTGAAGAAGTTGAAGTAAAAGAAGAAGTTAAACCTAAACCTGTTGCTAAAGCATCTAAAGAAGAAGTTAAACCTAAACCTGTTGCTAAATAAAAAGAAGATTTTTTAAAAAAATATGAAAGAGAGATTAAAGAGTATGAAAGAGAGATTAAAGAGTATGAATAAAGGATTAAAAGTAGGTCTAATTATAACCGGTTCAGTTTTAGTTGCTGGTGGTATTGTTGCTGGTATTACTGTTCCATTAGTTCAACAAGCACAAGCAAAAAAAGTTTTTTATTTTGGAAGATTTGGACACGAATATGCTTTATATATTGATAATTCTCTTGTTTATCGTGACGGTAATCCAAATGAATTAATTAAATATGCAAAAAATTTAATATCAAAAGGATATAGATATGGTGGTAAATACAATGGCTAAAAAAGAAATAATAAAAAAATTATAAAACAAAAGTACATAATTTATATGTTTCATAATAATAAGCATAAGATTATAAAATTACAAAACATATTATACTAAAAGTATAATTAAGGAAAAAAATGAAAAAAATACACACAGAATCACAAACATGCAATTTTCTTTGCGGATCATGCAGTAATTCATTTATTATTGAAACAACTTTAAAAGATGCTAATTATAGTGTTGATGTATGTTCTAAATGTCATCCATTTTATATTGGTAAAACTTCAGGAAAATCACTTAGTGGAAGATCTGAAAAATTACAGAAAAAATTTGAAATTGGAAAAGAAAGAATTTCAACAAAAGTTGAAAAAACTAAAAAAGTTAGAAAAGCTATCGATTCATTCGGTTTTGATAAAATATAAATAAATTTTAGAATAATAAAAAGCACTAGATTACCTGGTGCTTTTTATTAAATAGTAGGTAAATTATGCAATATAATATAAAACTTTTTAATACATTAATAAAAGTTAATGAAAAAAAAGAGTCATTAGAAAAAGAACTTGAAAATGAAACAATTACATTTGAGAGAACTACACAAATAAAAAAACAAATGAAAAACATGAATAATGTTGGTTCTTTATTTTATAAATATAAATCAATTATTCAAGATTATGAATTAGCTGAAAAAATTGTAATTGATAAAAGTTCAGAAGAGGAAATGGTTGATTTTGCAAAAGAAGAAATCAATCAATATAAAGTTCAAATACCACTTATTGAAGAAGAAATAACAATTGCTTTATTACCTACTGATCCCAATAATGATAAAAACGTTATTATAGAAATGAGACCGGCAGCTGGTGGAGATGAATCAGCAATTTTTGTTTTAAATTTATTTGAAGCATATAAAAGATTTTCTGAATCTCAAAATTGAAAACTAACTATTCTTGATTTAAAAAACCAAGCTCATGGGTATGATTATATTTCTTTTTCAATATCAGGGAATGAAGTATATAGTAAAATGAAATTTGAATCAGGTGTTCATAGAGTTCAAAGAGTACCTGCAACAGAATCTAAAGGTAGAGTGCATACATCAACAATAACTGTTGCTGTTTTACCAGAACAAGATGAATTAGATATAAAAATATTAAAAAGTGATATTAGAGAAGATACTTATCGAGCTAGTGGTGCTGGTGGTCAACATGTTAATAGAACCGAATCAGCTGTCAGATTAACTCATTTACCTACAGGCATAGTAGCAGCTTGTCAAGAAGGCAAATCACAACACTCTAATAGAGATACAGCTATGAAAATGCTTAGAAGTAAAATTTGAGAATTTGAAAATGAAAAAAGAAATTCAGAATTATCAAGTAAAAGAAAAGAACAAGTTGGTAAAGGTGATCGTTCTGAAAAAATAAGAACTTATAATTATCCTCAAAATAGAATTAGTGATCATCGTATTCTACTTACATTAAATAAACTTGATGAAATAATGCAAAATGGAAATATGAATGAAATAATAGATCCTTTAATAGCTAATGAGCAATCTACATTAATGTTAAATATTGGTATAATGTATGACGAATAAGGAAATTCTCTATAAAGGAAATAAGATTCTTAAAGAAAATAATTTACCTGAAAATATCTCTTTAGATATTTTATATATTGTAAATTCAAAAATTAAGAATATTAATGATTATTATGAGCATCAATTTTCAAAAATTAATGCAAAAGATGAAGAATATTTTTTAAAAATTTTAAATGAATATTTAAAAAATACACCCTTAAATTTTTTTTCAAAAACAAAAAATTTTTATTCTAGAGATTTTATTCTTAAAGATAATGTTTTTTGTCCGAGATATGAAACTGAAAAAATTATTGATATTTTAAAAGATAATATTAATTTAAAAGAAAAAATTAATATTTTAGATTTATGTAGTGGTTCAGGTAATATTGGACTAACTGCTGCTTTAGAATACAAAAATTCATATGTTGAATTAGTTGACATTGATAACAATGCGATTAGTAATATTCAAGATAATATAAAAAAATTTAACATCAAGAATACTAAAGTGACTATTTCCAATTTATTTGAAAATATTAATTCAAAATTTGATGTAATCCTTATGAATCCTCCATATATAAAACGAGATGATGATTATGTTGATGAAACAGCAAAAAAATTTGATCCAGAAAAATCACTATTTGCTGATAATGATGGTTTTGATTTTTATTATCAAATATTAGAACAATCTAAAAATTATCTAAATAAAAAAAATTTAATAATTTTTGAAATTGGATATAATCAAAAAGAGAAATTAGAAGAATATTTAAAAGATAAGGATATTAAAAATTTTGATTTTATTAATGATTACTTTAATAAAAATCGTTTTTTAATAATTAAAAATTTATATGATGTTTAAAAAAGAAGCAAAAGATTTAAAAGAAATAGTTGAATGATTAAAAAAAGGTAATATCCTTTGCACTGAAACAGATACTACAATTGGTTTTTGCGCCTTGAATGAAGAAGTTTTATATGAAGCTAAAAAGAGAGATAGAAATAAAAAATTTATAAAATTTATCAATATTTCATCATTATTAGAAATATTAAGTCCTATACAAATAAAATTTATGTCAGAATTTTGGCCTGGAAGAACTACACTTATTATAAATAAAATAGCATATAGAAACCCAACAACTTTTTTAATTAATCAATTATTACATCATGTTGATTCAATGTATTCAACTAGTGCTAATATAAGTGGCTGTTTACTTCATAAAACTATTGAAGATGTATATGAAGAATTTAAAGATAATGATAAAATAATGTATGTTAATAAAACATTAAAAGATAAAATTATATCGAATATTCCTTCAACAATTGTTGATATTGATGAATGAAAAATTTTAAGATATGGTGATACTGCTAAAGATGTAGATAAATTTTTTGAAAGATATATAAATGTACAAAAATAAAATATACATATCATCAGATCATGCTGGATATGATCTGAAAGAATATATTATTAAAGAATTAAAAAATCAATCTAAGATAAATATAATTGATTTAGGAACTGATTCTTCTACTGTTAGTGTTGATTATCCAGACTTTGCAGTAAAACTTGCTAAAAATGTTAATAATGATGAAAAGTCGTTTGGTATTGGTATTTGTGGAACTGGTATTGGAATTAGTATAGCTTTGAACAAAATTGATAATATAAGAGCTGCTATTGTTTATAATAAATCAACAGCTCAATTAAGTAAAGAGCATAATGATGCAAATATTATTGTCTTTGGATCAAGAGAAATAAAATTTGAAGATGTTATTGAGTATATTAATATTTATAATTCAGCTGAATTTGAAAAAAGACATCAAAAAAGAATTGATAAAATTAGTAATTTAGAATAAAAAATTAAATATAATATATTTTTAGGAAACAACAGAAATGGAAAAAATTATTAATACTAATGAATTTAAAATGAATATTTTTGATGGCCCTTTAGATTTACTTGTTTCTTTGATAAAAGATCATAAAAAAGATATTATGGAAATCAATATTTCTGAGATTACTCAACAATATTTAGATTATATTAATCAAAATATTAAAGATATATTAATTGATGAAGCTAGTGATTTTATACTGATGGCTACTTATTTAATTGATTTAAAAGCTAAAACATTAATACCTCATTTAAATCCTCAATCTAATAAAAATGAAACAGAATTTGAAATTGAAAAATTCAAAAGAAGAATCTTTTTATATGCACAATATAAAAATGTTGTTTCTGAACTTAGAGAAAAGCAATTTGAAAGATTTAAAAAAATATCTAAATTACAAGATGAATATGAAAAATATTATCTTGAAAATATTCCTGATGCTCCTTTAGCAAAATCAATTAGTATAGATAAAATTATTTATTCTTGAAGAAATGTTTTAGTTAAAAAAAGACAAAATAAAGTTGAAGTTCCTTTTTTAATAAAAGTTAATAAAATTGATGTTGAAAAAATTCAAAATGATATTATTGAATTTATAAATCAAACAACTTTTACTAGCTTATTAATTGAAGATTATTTTAAAACTATTGATAAGAATATATTTAATTTTGAATATGCATGTGGTGTTTTTGTTTCATTATTAGTTTTAGAAAAAGATGGTTTGATTACTATTGAGCAAGAAAATCATAATGATCCGATTTTCATTACTAAAAATTTAAATAAAAATATAACAAGAGACGAAAATTTAATTGAAGTTAATGAAGCTATTAAAAAAAGTGATGAAATTTTAAAAGAAGCTCTTTCTAATTTAAAAACAACAATTAAGGATAAATAATGGATAAAAAAAAGATTGATATTAATACTAATAATATTCAAGAAGATCATGAAGAATCTTCTTTAAATTTATTTTCACTTGATGATGATTCAAATACTCTTGAAATAGAAGATTCATATGATATTAATAGAATAAAATCAATAATGGAATCTGCTCTTTTCGTTGCTGGTAATGCTGGTTTAGGTTTAAGTGATTTAAAAAAAGTAACAAATATTTCTATTAAGGAAATAAAAAAAATTCTTAAAGAATGAACTAAAGAATTAGAAAATAACTCATCTAGAGGAATTAATATTATGAATTATGGTGAAAGATATAAACTATTTTCAAAATCTTCTAATAGAGATTCTCTTTCTAATCTTATTACAATAAAATATAAAAATCCTTTGTCTGCAAGGGTAATGGAAACTTTAGCTATTATTGCTTATAATCAACCTTGTACTAAATCTAAAGTTGAAGAAGTAAGAGAAAAAGACCCTACTCCTGCTATTCAAAAATTATTAGAATTAGATTTAATAGCTGAAGCTGGTAGGGATACTACTCCTGGAAAACCTTTTTTATATACAGTTACTCATAAATTCTATGATATTTTCGGTATTAAAAATACAAGTGATTTACCAAGTATAAATATTGATCAACCACTTGAAGATGAAGATATTGACTTTTTTGATAGTAATAGATATGAGGATTAAATATGAGTAATAAAATTAATCAAAATGATTTAGTTAATTATTTAAAAAATTATGGTTTTATTTATCAAAGTTCTGAAATATACAATGGTTTAGCAAATGCTTGAGATTTTGGACCTATTGGTGTTTTATTAAAAATAAATATAAAAAATTTATGATGAAAAGAATTTATTACTAAAGTAGATAATATGTATGGTCTTGATTCAGCTATTATTTTAAATTCTGATGTTTGAAAAGCTTCAGGACATTTGAGTAACTTTTCAGATCCACTTATTGATTGTAAAAAATGTAAAAATAGATTTAGAGCTGATAAGCTTGTTGATGACAATTCAATAAGTGAAAAAAGTGATAATGAAACTGTTCAAAAAATTTTAAAAGATAATAAAATATCTTGTCCGTCTTGTAAAGCTGAAGAATGAACTGATATTAGAAAATTTAACTTATTATTTAAGACTGAACAAGGTGTAATTGAAGATAAAAAAAGTACATTATATTTAAGACCAGAAACTGCTCAAGGTATTTTTATAAACTTTAAAAATATCCAAAGAACAACAAGAGCTAAATTAGATTTTGGAGTTGGACAAATAGGTAAAGCCTTTAGAAATGAAATAACACCTGGTAATTTCATATTTAGAACAAGAGAATTTGAACAAATGGAAATAGAATTTTTTCATCGTCCTGAAAATTATAAAAGTATTTTTGATAATTATCAAAACAAAATTAATTCTTTTCTAATAGAAAAATGTAATATAGACAAAGATAATCTTCGTATTTATAATCATCCTAAAGAAGAACTTTCACATTATTCATCAAAAACAATTGATTTTGAATATCTTTTTCCACATGGATGAGGTGAATTATGAGGTCTAGCTGATAGATCAAATTTTGATTTAATATCGCACCAAAGCGCTTCAAAAAAGGAATTAGATTATTTTGATACTACAACAAATAATAAAATTGTCCCATGCGCAATCGAACCTTCTGTTGGTGTTGAGAGATTATTGTATGCTATTGTTTATGATAATTATAAAATTGAAAAAATAAATGATGATAATGAAAGAGAAGTTTTAACTTTACCAATTGAATTATCACCGTATAAAGTTGCTGTTTTACCTTTAAATAATAAATTAGATGTTGAATCTAAAGAAATTTATCAAAAAATATTAGATTTAGGAATAAGTACAATATATGATTCGTCTGGAAACATTGGAAAAAGATATCGTAGACAAGATGCTATTGGAACAAAATATTGTATAACAATTGATTTCAATACTAAAGAAACTAACTCAATAACTATAAGAGAGCGAGATAGTATGAAACAAGAAACAATTAATATTAATGATTTAAAAGTATTTTTAAGTGAAAGAAGTATACATTAAAATATAATGGATTTTGAATTAATTAATAAGTTAAAAGAAAAAATTGATATTGAAAAAGTTATATCAAAATATATAAATATTTCTAAAAAGGGAGCAAATTATTGAGCAATTTGCCCTTTTCATACTGATACAAAACCTTCACTGTCTATTTCTCCACAAAGAAAAATATATAAATGCTTCAGCTGTGGAGCTGCTGGTGATGCTATAAATTTTGTTAAAAACTATGAAAATATAAATTTTTTTGATGCTATTCTTGAAACTGTAAAAATCATGGAAATTGTTGATTTTGATCTTTCAACTTTCAAAAACTTAAAAGTTATTAGTGAAAAAAATGATAATCTTTTCAAAATAAATGAAGAAGCATCAAAATATTTTTCAAATTTTCTTAAAAATAATGATAATAAAGATGCATTAAAATATTTATATTCTAGAAATATTACTGAAGAATTAATTAAGAAACATGATATTGGTTTCGCTCCAAAAGATAGTTCTATTCTTATTGATCTTCTAACTAATAATGAAAATATTCTAAATAATGAATCAGATGGTTATAACAATTTAGATATTAAAAAAACAGGATTAAGTAGTGTTGTTGAAGGAAAATATAACTCTTTTTTTTATAATAGAATAATATTCCCAATTCATAATATCGATGATAGAATTATTGGTTTTAGTGGAAGAGTCATTGATAATAAAGAGCCAAAATATTTAAATACTCCGACAACAGAAATTTTTAATAAAAATAAAACTTTATATAATCTAAACAATGTTGTAAAGAATATTAATACTGAAAAAATTTATATTGCAGAAGGTTTCATGGATGTTATTGCTATTGAAAAACTTGGCATTCAAAACATAGTTTGTACAATGGGAACTAGTTTTGGAAACGAACATATAAAACTATTAAAACAATTATATGATTTAAAATCAATTGTTCTTTGTTTTGATAATGATGAAGCTGGAATTGAAGCTAGTATAAAGAATGGTGAACTTTTAAACAAACATTATGATGTATTTGTAGTTAACTATGATTCTGATTTTAAAGATATTGATGAAATATATAATAAAGACGGAATTGATAAAGCCTTAAAAATACTTCAAAATGTTGATTATTTTTCAATTTTTCTTTTGAAAAGAATATCTAAAAAATATAATTTTAAAGATGATAGTGATTTAAATTCTTTTATTAAAGTTAGTCAAAAAATTGTTAGTGAAATAAAAAGTGATTTATTTTATTTAAAAACAATAGAAATTCTTTCAGAAATAACATCTTTAAGTATTGAACAACTAGTATTAATTTATAAAAAAAATAATAAAAATACAATCAATAAATCTTATTATGATAATAAAAAAGATGAAAAAATATTTTTTAAAAATTATAATATAAATAATATTTGAATTAAAGATACTTTGGAACTTGGTTTAGTTAATTGTTTTTTTATAAGTAAAACAATCAGTGATGAATTTAATAAAAATAAAATAGTTTTAAAAGATAAAGATATTTTAGAAGTATATTCTTTTTTAGAATATTTTTATGAAAAAAATCCAGATTTATTAAGTATCAGATCGTTAAATATTTCTACAATGATTAAGTTTTTAGAAAAAATAAATAATGATAAAAAAGAATTAATAATACTTTATTTAAATAAACTATATTCCATATCAGTTGATAGAACAAATAAAAGAAATAAACAAGCTTTTGAAGAAATTTATAAAGAATTAAAAATAGAAAAATTGAATATAAAGATTGATGAAGAACCTTTTGATAAAACAAAAGAAATTATAAATGATAGAGAGAAAATAAAAAGTAATAAATAATTATGAAAAATAATAAAAAATATATTATATCCCTTGACCAAGGGACAACAACTTCAAGAGCAATTATTTATGATACTAATGGAAACATTATAGATAAAAAACAAATTTATTTAACTCAGTCATTTCCAAAAAAAGGTTGAGTTGAGCATGATGCTATTGAAATATGAAATTCACAATTAAGTTCTCTACAACAAGCTGTTAACTCAAGTAATATTAGATTAGATCAAATTATTGGTGTTGGGATATGTAATCAGAGAGAAACTATTGTTGCTTGAAATAGTGAAACATCAATGCCTATATATTCTGCTATTGTTTGACAAGACAATAGAACTAAAGATTATTGTGATGAATTAAAAGTTCATACAGATATGATTTATAAAAAAACTGGTTTAATAATTTCTCCTTATTTTAGTGCAACTAAAATAAGATGAATATTAGATAATGTTCCAAACGCAAGAGAATTAGCAAAAGAAAATAAATTAAAAATAGGGACTATTGATTCATGGTTAGTTTACAAATTTTCTAAAAATACAACATTTGTTACAGATTATACAAATGCATCAAGAACTATGTTATTTAATATAAATACAATGCAATGAGATGATGAACTTTTAGAACTTTTTGACATTCCTAAAAATATCTTGCCAGAAATAAGAAGTTCTGCTGAAAATTATTGTGATATATATCATGAATATTTTTCATCAAATAACAAAGACTTAAAAATACCTATTTTAGCAATTTCAGGAGATCAGCAGGCTTCATTATTTGGTCAAAAATGTTGAAATAAAGGTGATATTAATATTACCTTAGGTACTGGTGCCTTTATTTTAGGCAATCTTGGTAATGAAAAAATTTTATCTAAAGAAAAATTATTAACTTCAATAGCATGTAATATTAAAGATGAAAAAATTAATTACATAATGGAGGGATCTATTTTTAATTGTGGTAATGTAATTCAATGATTAATAAATGATCTTAAGATATTATATAAAGATTCAGAATCAGAGTGATATGCAAATTTAGTTATCGATGATAATGTATTCTTTGTCCCATCACTTCACGGTTTGTCTGCTCCTTATTGAAAAGATAATTTTAGTGGTGCTATTTTTGGAATTAATAGGAAAACAAAGAGAGAAAATATTATAAAAGCATCTTTAGATGGAATTGCTTATCAAATAAAAGATGTTGTTGATATTATCAAAAAAGAAATAAATTTATCAAAAGATAGATTTGTTAATGTTGGTGGTGGTGTTAGTAATAATAAATATCTTATTCAATTTTTATCAAACATGCTTCAATCAAACATAAGTTTACCTGTATCTAAAGAAACTTCAGCATTAGGAATATTTTACTTAATAGGCATTAGTAATAATGTGTGGACTGTTGAAAATTTAATCCCTGATTTCCCTGCTCCTGATCAAATAAAACCAGAAATAAGTAAGATTGATATGAATAAAAAATATAAAAAATGAAAATCAGCAGTTAATATGTGTATAAAATGAAATGATGACACAAATAATCAAAATTAAAAAAGAGGAAATATGAAAAGATACAGATCTTTTATCAATAATGAATTTATTGATAATGAAAATTTAGTTAAAATAGAAGATGTTAACGATGGTACTATTATTGGTTCTATTCCAAGTTTATCAAAAATTGAAATTGATAAAGCATATGAAAGTGCTCTAGAAGGTTTTAATTCATGATCAAAAGTATCACTTGAAAAAAGAATTGATTTCATGAATATTATGAAAAATGTTTTAATAGACAATGCTGATGAATTAGCTGATATTATGGTTAGAGAAATAGCTAAAAATAAAAAAGATTCTAGAATAGAAATAATTAGAAGTGCTGAATATATAGATGATACTATTAATACTTATATTGATATGTCAAAAAATCCGCTTTCATTCACTTCAGAAGAATTAAAAATTAAAACAAAAACTGCAAAATATATCTTACAACCATTAGGTGTTATTTTAGCAATTCCACCATTTAATTACCCAATAAATTTATTAATTTCTAAAATAGCACCAGCTATTATTAGTGGTAATTCAATTGTAATAAAACCACCCACAGCAGGTTCTATTGTAACATGTAGATTTATTGAACTTTTAAGTGAAAAGAACATACCAAATGGATTAATAAATTTAATAACTGGTAGAGGAAAAGATATTGGAGATGACTTAGTCATTAATAAAAATATATCTATGATAAGTTTTACTGGTAGTAGTGGTGTTGGTAAGAATATTGCTAAAAAAATAAATTTAATCCCAATTGTTCTTGAACTTGGTGGGAAAGATCCTGCTATTGTTCTTGAAGATGCTGATATTGATTTGACAGTTAAGGAAATTATTGCCGGAGCTTTTTCATATAGTGGTCAAAGATGTACTGCTATAAAAAGAGTATTAGCTCATGAAAGTATTAATGATATTCTTATTGAAAAGTTAAAAGTTGAAATTGATAAATTAGTTGTTGATTATTCAACTAATGAAAAAGCTAATATTACACCTTTAATTAATCAAAAATCATTAGATTTTAATTTATCATTATTAGAAGATGCTAAAAATAATGGCAGTATATTACATAATGATATAAAGTACGAAAATACATTATTATCACCTGTTTTGATTTCTAATGTTAATTTAAATGCTAAAGTTGCATGAGAAGAACAATTTGGGCCTATTTTACCAATTATTAAGTTCAAGGACATATCAGAAGCAATTGATATAGCTAATAAATCTAATTTAGGTTTACAAGCATCTATCTTTACAAAAAATTTAGATTTAGCTGAAGATATAGCTATTAAAATAGAAACTGGAACAGTTAATATAAATAAATCTTCATCAAGGGGCCCAGATATTCTTCCATTCTTTGGAATAAAAGATTCTGGATTTGGTATTCAAGGAATTAAATATGCAATTCTTTCAATGAATAGATTAAAAGGTATTGTTAATAATAAATAAAAAAATCTTCTTTATGAAGATTTTTTTATTTATTTTTCTGATTGTCAAATAATATAATTCAAACTGTTTTCATTAGTATTTGATAAACTGTTTTTTATTTTTGTAATTATTTTAGGACCATCTATATTTCATTCATATTCATTTATTCTAAAAGTTGAATATCCTCTATCTTCTAAAAAATATTGTCTATCAATATCTTCAAGTGTTAATTTTTCAGTTCTATTTGTTTTTCATTTGCAAATTAATATTGCTTTAACAATTTCATTAGTTTGTCTTTTTTTAATTAATATATCTATTTTTTTACTTCCAACTGGAAAATCATTAGAAATAACATATTTATCAGATAAAGTTTTTACTAATTCGCCATATATTTCTTTAACTATTGGTGCAGAAAATAATTGTGTTTCAACTTCAGTTTCTTTTTCAATTTCATCATCAAGATCATTAATTGATAAATTATTATTATCAATGTTTTCATTTTCTTCACTATCATCAAATAAAGATGTAGCTATTTCTTTTGTTGAAAAATCTTCTATTTTTTCAATTGTTTCAATACCTTTTTCATTATTAATGCCATCAATATATTCTACAAATTTCTTAAAAACTATTGCATTTTTATTATTTACATTAGCAACTTTTATTTGATATCCATAAAGTGATTTTACTATTATCATTTTACTTCTAGCTCTTGTAATAGCAACATTTAATCTATTCATTCCACCATTAGTATTTAATGGTCCGAAATTATTTTTAATAACACCAAGATTATTTGGTCCATATGAAATTGAAAGAATAACTAAATCACCTTCATTACCTTGAACATTTTCAAGATTAGTAATAATTACTTGTCCATTATCAACCATCTCTTTAAGAGAATCTGGAAGTTTTGAAGAGTTTTCTATCAATAAACTTTCAATATATTGAGATTGTTTTGAGTTAAAAGTAATTATTAATATCTTTTCATAATTTTGATATTGATTAATTAATATATCTACAACTTTTTCAGCTTCTTTTTGATTTATTTGATCTCAATTACCATTAACATTATAAACTTCAATAGATTCTTTATCATTTGTTCCACGTTTTGTTGCAACTTCAAGGTTATTTTTATAAATAAATTTATTAGAAAATTCTATTAATTGTTTAGATTCTGAACGATAATGGTTTCTTAAATGAAATTCATTTCATCATGATACTTTTGCTCTTTCTAATAAAGAATCCTCACGATCAAAATCATCAATATCAAAATCAGTTGTTACTAATTTACTAGCAAAAAATGAAGAAGGTTTTAGTTGTTTATCATCTCCAGAAACAACTTTAATATTAGTTCTATAAACTAATGGATATGCTCTTTCAAGAGAAATTTGGCTAGCTTCATCAAAAATACCGTAATCAAATTCATCTCTAATTAATGGAATCATATCAGCAACATTATCTGGTCTAGCTACTCATATTGGAAATAATTTTTTTAATGATGTATAGTATTTTTTAACAAATTGAGCTATTGGTGGATGACTAGATGATGATGCTAATCTTAATAGATTAGCTATTTCATTTTTTTCATCTTTTGATAATCTAATCAAATAATTTCTTAAATTATTAATATATTTTTTAAAAGTTATTTCTTCTACTAATGAAGCGGCTCTTTGAGATTCTTTTCTTAATTGAATGATTATATCTTGTAAGTGAATTCCTTTTAATTCTAAAAACATAGGATTTTCATTGATAATTCTATTTCACATAGATATTATTTTTAATTTTAAAAATTGATCATGATTAATGGGTGTTGTTATTCTTTGAATAATAGGTTGAATTTTATCAAAATCAAATAATATTATTGGGTTTAAATACAATGATTTTATATATGGTTTAGATATTCATTCTCATTCTTTTATAATTTCTTGATTTAATGGTTCATATAATTCTTTAAATTGATGAAGACTAAGTAAAAAATTGAAATCATAATTAAACATTTCTTTATATTTAATAAGTTCATTAATATTAGTTGACTTTAATGAATCTATATCAAGATTAAAATCATATATCATTTCAAGTATTTCGTCTTTTTTACTATCAGCTGCTCTTATTTGTTTGATATTTAATTTTGAATCTTCAACATTTTTTATTAGAGATTGATTGATTATAAATTCAGCATAAAATATTTCTTTGTCATTATTTTCACTATTTTCATAAATTTCTAAAAAAGTAGATATTTTGTCTGAATTAGATTGTAAAAAATCTAATCAATTATCTTTTGATATAGCTTTTTTGTGTTTATCAATAAAAATTTCACCTTTTGAAATAATTTTTTTAATCTCGTCATTTGATAGAGATATAAAAGAACTATCTTTATCAAAAACTCTTTTTTTAAAATTAATATAACTATTTAATTGATTTAGAAAAAATATTTTTTCTTTTGGATTCTTCTCATTGAAAATATCAAAATCTACTGTTTTATTTTCCTCTTTAAAAATAAAAAAATTATTTATTAAGTTGTTTAATTTATTTCCGCCTAATAAAAATTTTTCAATCATTTTAGTTTTTGAATTAATTTTATCAATAATAAATTTAAGATTTTTATTCACATCTGATAAAGTTTCATCTTCACCTTGTAGGTCATATTTTTTTATAAATTTCTTAGTTGCTAAATAACTTATAAAGAAATCATCTATTTTAGAAAAATTATATTGATCAAAAATAGATTTTATATCTTCATAAAGACTTTGTTCTTTATTTGTTAAAGGAGAAGTATAATTTTGCAGTCATTCAGTACAAATTTGTTCACCTAGAGTCTTTTTAAGAAAATCATATTCACTATAATCCATTTTAAAAATACCATCTGAAAAATCTTCTATTTTTCAATTTTTATTAACTAAATTTTTTAATTCTATATATCAATCTTCATAATTTTTAGAAAACATTAACTCATCTTGACTAAATTTAATAGGTTCGATTGTAGCTGATTTAGAAAATCTTGATGGTTCTCTATATCATTGAGTACCTAATAATGAATCTAAATTAGATATTTTTTTATAAAAATTTTCTTTATTTGTTGTGTCATAAAGAAAAAGTGCAAATTGTGAGAGTGTCTTCATTCTTTCAGTTAAAACTTCAAGAGCAGCCTTTTTTTCTGAAACCATTAAAGATGTTTTACCTTTTATTAATGCATTGCAAATAATATTAGAAATTACTTCTGATTTACCTGTACCTGGTGGGCCATAAATAACAGTTGATTGAGAAAGTGATGATGCGACTGCATATTTTTGATAAATATTTAAAGGTTGAGTTAACTCAAAAATATTATTATTTTTAATAATTTTATCTTCAAAATATTCATTAGATTTAAATGAACTATCGATTTGATTTTCAAATGGATCAACATCTTGATCGATTATTTTTTTAAGATCTTCGCCTAGTGCACTCCCGCCTGGTTCAAAAATACCAATTAATGAATATGGTAAAATTTCAAATGAACTAGCATCAGAAATTATTTTTTTAGCATCTTCATTAACAAATGGAAGTAAATTATTAGTATCATAAGGAACATCATAACCTAGCATTCCCTGATATCTTTCAATATACTTTTCAAAAGATATATTTTCAAAAAGCTCTTCAATTGTTGTATTTGTAGGAAATTCTTTATTCATAAGAACTTGTATCTTCTCATTAACAAATTTTTCATCAAGAATTTTTCTAATGAATAATTTTGTTCCTTCTTCAACTATTTCAACCTTATATAAAATTAATGGTGCTTTAACAGCTGAATTAGTATCTATTTTTCCTCTTAAGAATTGATGTGTAATATATAGTGGTCAAACAGTTGTATCCTCAAAATAATTTTTAGCTAGCCTATTTAAAGAAATAAATTTTTTCTTATGACTTCTAATTTGATCTACAAAAAATGCAATATGTTTTTTTTTGTTACTTTCAAAATTTATTGATAATTCTGCTTTTCTAGCATCTGTAATAATTAAATTATTTTGATTTACAATTTCAATAAATTCATCAATATTATTAGAATTCTTTAAATTAGATTCAAAATAACCAATATCACTAGCTGAAGAAATAGGAATTATTGATGTTTCGCCATTAATAAAATTTAAAAAGTCTTCTTTATTTATATATTTAAAAATATCAATATGTCTCATAGAGATTTGACTTTTTATGCAATAATCTATTGAATTAATTTTTACCAAATTTAGTAATTTTTGTTTTATTGCTTTTTTCATTTATTTTAATATTCCTTTTATTATATTTATATATTCTTCTTTATTATCTCAAATAATATCGTGTCCTGTATTTTTTAAAATGTGTGTTGATGCTTGAAAATTAGAAAATAATTTTAAATTTTCCTTATAATCACAAAAAATATCATTTTCAGATAAAATTATGTCGTAATTATTATTAATTTTTTTGATCTTTTTAAGATATTTATTAATTTTATTCCAAGAAAATATATCATTAATTAAAAATCTAAATTGCATTTCATTTTTTCAAATATTTTCTCTTTTTTCATGTATTGAATTTAATCATTCTTGATTATTTAAAAGCTCTTTAATATTAAATATCATATTTTGCTCATAATATAAATTTTCTAATTTGTTCAAAGTAAAAAAGGCATTTTTATATATTAAACTACTGAATTTAATATATCTATTAAGTGGATTTATTAAAATAAATCTTTTAATATCACTATTAAAATGGTCTTCCAAATCTTTTGTAAAAAGAGTAGGCATAGAATCCAATATAAAAATTATTTTATCTATTTTATTTGTAGTAACAAATTCAATTACTTTATCTAAAATTAATTTTATTGATATGTCTCTACCTAAATCAACTTCACTTGATCCGTGATTAGGAAGGTCAAAAGAATAGTAATTATAATCTAAATCTAAATCTTTAAATAAATTAAAACTATCTTTTGCTGAATTTCTAATATCGTGAATAAAAACTATGTTATCTAATTTCTCATTTTTAATTAAAATATATTCGGAATTATTCAACAAAATATACCTCATATGGTTAATTGACTTTAATTAAAAATTATAGTAAAATTTATATAAATTTTAATATTTATATAAAATAAAATTGAATTTAAATTATTGTTATTATTATAAGGAAAAATATGAAAAAAAGCAATAATAATAAAGATATAAATCAAGATAATTTAAACAAAAATATTATTGAAATAGAAGAAGAAATAAATTATATTAATGATGATTTAATAGAAAAAAATAATTTTAAAGTTATCCTTATTCAATTTATAAATGCATTCTTTTTATCTATTTTTAATTTTATAGCAGGATTTAGTGGATCGTGTTATTTAATATTCGTTTCTTATTATGATAAATTTGTTAATAATATTTATATTTTTTCAAGATCTACTCCTTTTAAAGAAAGAATGGTTTCATTTTTTAAATTTTCATTCTTTTTAGTTTTATGAACAGTTATTTCATTTTTTATAATTTATTTTTATGATTGAATAATTCAAAATGCTTGAGGTAACTTATTTCTTGGTTTTGCTTTAACATTTAATTTATTTTCAATACCAGTTTTTTTAAAAACATTAAAACCAGCATTACCTATATATCCATTAGGAAGTCAGCTTTCTAAAAATATTGATGAAAAAGACAAAAAATTAAATATTTTATTATTTATTGGTTCTATTGTATTAATCCTAGGTTTAGCAATCATGATCAGATTTACTTCTTCATTTAATGGTGCAAATTTACCAATACCATCAATTGGTGGTACAGGAATTACTTTTATGCCTTTTAATGCTAATCTTAGTAATATAGATGAAAAAATTTGAAGTTATTTATTTGGTGGATTTTTATCAGGTGCTCTTTTTTTAATACCTGGAGTTTCTTTTATTATTATCTTAAATATCTTTAATGTTAATTATGATTTGTTTAATGCTGTAAGAAATTTAATAATGTTTGGTAATGCAGAACAGCTGCCAGTTATAATTGTTATATTTATGATGTTTGTTATTGGTTTATTTTCATCAACATTATTAATAAAATTCTTAAATGTCAAAAAACCTTTTTTAATTTCTTCTATAGGTACTGGATTTACAATTGCAGCTGTTCCAGTTGTTTTAGTTTCTTTAAGTGATAATGATTGAATGAGTATGGGTAATAACTATATACCATTGTTAATTGGTTTAATTATAGGATTTATGGCTGTTTTTATTTTCTATTTTATTAATGTTAGAAATGGCAAAATGGTTTCAAAAATTTTTAAGTTTTTAAACCCAAAAAATACTGATTAATTATATGTATAGATTAGATTTTTTTTTAGTTGAAAAAAATATTATTGAATCAAGAAACAAAGCTCAAACATTAATTAAAAATAATAATATTTCAGTAAATGGTTCAATAATTAATAAACCATCTTTTATGGTAAACAATAATGACGATATAAAGGTTATTGATAATTTAAAATATGTTTCAAGAGCTGGAGAAAAATTAAAGTTTGCAATTGATAAATATAAAATAAATTTTATAAATAAGAATGTTCTTGATTTAGGTACTTCAACTGGTGGTTTTGTTGATTGCTGTTTGCAAGAAAAATCTAAGAAGGTTTTTGCTGTTGACGTTGGAATTCATCAATTACATAAAAAATTATTAAATAATTCAAAGGTAATCAATCTTGAAAAAACTAATATTAAAGAATTGAATAATGAGATAATAAATGAAAAAATAGATATTATCTTATCTGATTTATCATTTACAAGTTCAACTATTGTTTTTGATTCTATTAAAAATATAGAAAAATCTGATGATCATATTTTAATAATTTTAATAAAACCTCAATTTGAATTAAACGAAAAGATAATTAAAAAAAATAAAGGTCATATTAAAGATCAAAAATATCATAAGTTAGCAATTGATAAAATTTGTTCATATGCGAAGCAAAATAATTATTCTCTTTTACAAATAGATGAATCACCATTATTAGGAGCTAAAAATAATAATAAAGAGTTTATAGCTATATTCAAACATGAATAAAGTTATATTTCATATAGATATAGATAGATTTTATGCAAGTGTAGAAGAAATATTTGAGAAAAAATTTTCTTTATTACCAATGGTTGTTGCTAATCACCAAAGTAAGTCAATTGTATTAACTTCAAATCACCTTGCTAGAAAATTAGGGATAAAGGCTCCTATGAAGCTTTATGAAGCTAAAAAACTTTGTAAAAATCTTTATGTTTCAGAACCAAAAAAATATTTATATAAAACATATTCAAAAAAATTTTTTGAGTTATTAAAAGAAAATATAACGTCTAATATTGAAATAGTTTCAATTGATGAGTGTTTTATTGATGTTACTAAGATTTTAGAAAAATATCATAATAATTATGATATTTTAGCAATGAAAATAATCGAATTAGTAAAAGAACAATTGCATCTTGACGTTACTATCGGAATAAGTGAAACAAAATTTCTAGCAAAAGTAGCAGGAAATGAAAAACATGAAAATAAATTCTTAACATTATTTAAAAAAGATGTAAAAAGAAAAATATGAGATAAAAAAATAAGTGATATCCATATGGTTGGAGAATCAATGAAATTATTTTTTTTATCTAAAGACATTAATACTGTTAAAGAATTTATGGAATATAAAGATAGTAATTTTTTAATTGAAAAATTAGGATTAACTTATCTAAATTTATATAATAATTTAAATGGTAATGGGGATGATGTTATTAATACCAATATCAATATGCCAAAGAGTATTTCTATTGATCATACATTTAATGTTAGTGTTGATGATAAACAAATTATAATTGATAAAATTTGTTTACTATCAGAACAAATTTCTAGAAGATTACTATCTAAAAATTTAATTGCATCAACCTTTGTTATCAAATATCAAAAAGATTATAAAAAAAATATTACAAAAACTAAAACAATAAAGAATTATATTAATACAAAAGAAGAAATAATTATTATATTTTTAGATCTATTTTTAGAAACATGAGATTTTTTTGAAATAAGACTATTATCTTTATCTGTAAAAAAATTTAAAGAATCAGTTACAAATAAAAAAAATGAACAAATAAATTTGTTCAAGTAATTATTCAGGTATAATTTCAGCTAATTGATAAAATGTAACAATTTCTTCAATAGTTGTCTTTCCATTTTCAATATATTTATATTCAATATTTCCTTCGAAATTTCTAAAAGCCATTGCAAAAAATTTATTATAATTTGGTGCTGGTGCTGGTTCTTCCCCTTCTGGCACATCTTCTGATGGAGGAGAAATTGTTGGTCCTCAATAGTTATTTAAAAAATCAGTTATTGTTAAATATGTATTAACACCTTCATAATCTCTAAAATTTTTAACTATTGGATCATCATCTTTGTTTTCTGTAACAGAATATTCTGAAAATTCTGGTGAAAAATTAAACTTTAAAGCTTCATCTATTTTATTAACTGAATTACCGAAACCATCTACATATGTATCTTTTTGAGTTGTAATAAAATTTCTCTCATTATCAATAATTGATTTAGTGTTAATAATATCAATATAGTTAACAAAAGAAGGAGTTACATTTGGTTGTTCAACAGTATAACCACCATAAAAAACATCATATAGTTTGGGCATTAAAGCATCTCTAGATACATTGAAAGAACCAGAATTAGAATTTAATAAAAATTCTGCAGCATTTCAATTTTGACCATAAAGTGCTAAATTTGTTTCAGAGTAAGCATTAGAACCGAAAGTAAAAATATAATTACCACCATTAATTGCATTTGTTCCTTTAGCAGCTTCTAATGTAGAAGTTCCAATGGTTTCTAAATTGTCATATCTATGATTTTTATTTTGATAATTTGTCTGTGAATAAAGTCTAACATCTGGATTTGAAAAATTGTTTAAAGTTCAAAATAAACCAACCGATAAACTTGTGATAACAGCAAATGCACTAATAGAAAATCCTATTATATATTTTTTAAAAGCATTCATACTTCTCTAAAATTTCCTTAAATAAAAATTATTATTGCGATTTAGCAATATTATATAATGTTCTTAAAATAATACCTGTTCCGATATTATCTTTATCAGCAGTTGCTGCAACATCAAAATGTGAATAATGTTTTTCCATTGTGAATTCTTTTAAGAAACAAGCAGCTCTACTAGAACCTGCTTTTGGTCCTGAAACTGAATTTGCTATATCAGCAAAATTAGATTTTAACATTTTAGTGAACTCATGATGGAAAGGTAATCTTCAAACTTGTTCACCTGAAATAATTGAAGCATCTTCAATTTGTTTTCAAATTTTATCAGAAGTTGATCATACACCTGTATATGTTTCACCTAAACTATAAATCATTGCACCAGTTAAAGTAGCTACATCAAATAAATGTGTTGCATTTAAATCTTTAGCTGCATAAGTTAATGCATCAGCTAATATTAATCTTCCTTCAGCATCAGTATTATCCATTTCAACAGTTTTTCCTGAATATGAAGTAATGATATCATCAGGTCTTTGTGCATTTGCACTAACTAAATTAAGAACTAATGGCATTACAGCAACAACATTTGTTTTAATTTCATTTTTAACCAATGAATGCAAAGCAGAACCTACGATAGCTGCTCCACTCATATCATATTTCATTCATCTCATATTAGGACCTGTTTTAATATTCATACCACCAGTATCAAAACAAACACCTTTACCTACAAAAGCATATTTATCTTTTGAAGTTGAATTATTATATTCAATAACCATTAATTTAGGTAAATATTTTTCTTCATCTGCAGCTTTACCTACACCTGTTAATAATAAGAGACCTTTTTTAACTAATTCATCATATGACATAATAGAAATTTTAACTTTTGATTCAACATCAGAAAATAAATCTTTCATTTCATCAACAAAACTTTGTGGATACATATCAGCTGATGGCATATCTTGTAATTTTCTACAAAATGTTTGATCATTTGAAATATTGATCGATTCATTTAAAATTGATTCATATTTTTTAATATCTTTTAAAAGCAAATTAAAATTAACTGTTTTTACTTCTTTTGTTTTTCTAGTATAAGGAGTTTTACTAATAAAATTAAGAGCTGGAATTAATGAAAAAAAGAATTTTTCATTATCTTTTGAATCAGTAATTGATAAAAAAGAATTTAAATCAATATTTATATCAATCCCAGTATAAGTTTTTAATTGCGAAATTATACTAGTATATAATTCATATCCAGAAAATTTTTCAGGCATTACATAAAATAATTTACCTTTTATTTCTTTATCTTCAAACATTGAATATTTTTTTGATTTATCAATATTTTGAGAATCATCTTTTTTAATAGCTATTAAGCTATATTTTGTTTTTGTATTTGTTTCATTTATTGTCATATGAGCCCCTTTAAATAATGTATATTAATATACATTATACTATTTAATATAAATAAGATATTAAATATACATTAAAAATTACTCTCTATATTCTTATATAGAAAATATTTATTTTCTTTTTTTAAATCTATTTTTTCTAAGATATAAAAAATATTTCTATTTGATTTTAAAATTTCGAAATTAACTTCATCAATTCCTTTTGTTTCAGAGTACGGTTTGTCATATTTATCAATAATGGTTTTTAAAATTTTAACAGCATTTATTGGATCAACTCCGTTAGCAGTTTCACCAGAAAGCATTAAAGCATCAACATCAGATGTAATAGCAAAATAAGCATCTGTTACTTCAGCTCTTGTTGGTCTTAAATTTCTTTCACAACTAGCTAAAATTTCTGTTGCTATAATTACTGGTTTTTTTGCTATTAAACATTTTTCAACAATAATATTTTGATATTCTGGAATTAATTCATATGATGTTTCAGTTGCTAAATCCCCTCTAGCAACCATAATTGAATCACAATTCTCTATAAGAGAATCAATATTTTTCATTGCAGTATAATTTTCTATTTTACCAATTAGAAAAGGATGGTATTTATTATCTAAAATTATTTTTTTAAAATTATTTAACTGCTCTATTTTTGTTAAGAAAGATAACGCTATATATTCACATTTTTCAGAACATGCAAAAATAATATCTTCTTTATCTCTTTCACTAACATTTTCAGATACAAAATCAATTCCTGGGAATGTTACTTTTTTATTATTAGATGAAGATCAATCATTGCAACATTCTAAAGTTAAAGAATCATTATCAATAAATTTAACAGTAAGAGTTAAATTACCATCATCAATATAAACAGAACTATTTAAAGCAATATTTTCCAATAGTAAATTTTTATCAAAATCACCATATATTGAAAACTCATCATCATTACATAATAAATTTTTATCAAAACTCATTTTAATGATTTTATTTTTTTTAAATATTATTTTTTTTTCAAAATTACCTAATCTAATTTCAGGACCTTTTGTATCATAAAGTATTTTAATATTTTTATTATTATTTTTAGCTACTTTTCTTATTAATTCAATATCAATTTTTTTTTCATAATTTGAACCATGTGATGCATTAAATCTAAAGATATTTACGCCTGATTCTAAAAGATTAAGAATATTTTTTTGAGTAATTTCTTCATTCTCATTTTTAATACTTGGTCCGTATGTTGCTATTATTTTTATCATTTTAAATAAATTCCTTTTTTTAATTTTTATCTTTGGTATTTATATTTATTTTTTTTAAAAAGAGTATCAAAATAAGGATTAATTATTGATATTAATAAAAAAGATAAAATAATATATATCGGTGTTTTTATTGTTTCCTTTAAAATCCTTGGAATTAAATAATAAAAATTCCCATATTTAATTAAACCTGAAGGCAGACTTCCATTATGTTGAAATTTTCAAAACTCAATAAATGTAATTGGACCTAAAATAAAACTCATTAAAATTGTACTAGTAACAAAGAGAATTGTTAAGTAAATAAAAAGTTTGTACTTTATAAAAGTTCTATTATTTTTAAAGTTATTCCTTTTAAAGGAGTAATTGACTACTTCAATTACTATTACAAATATAATAATAAAACTAATTGAGATTCCTAAATAAATTTGAATATTATCAATACTTGAACCTGAACTAAAAGTTCTATTCAAAATATCATCAAAATAAATAAATAAATATATTATTGAAAAGAGTGCAAAAGAATAAATAATTATCTTTTGAATTATTAAATCAAAAATAATGGGCTTTGTTTTCATCTTATGATAAAGAATACTAATGCATCCAGCCATTATTCCAATCATTAATTCTTGAATAGCATACATTCAAAATCAAACACCACCATTAATTAAATAATTTATAATATCTGTGGCTATTCCGAAAAAAAATCCAATTATTGGTCCAAAAAATCAACCAACAATATATATTGGTAATCAAGCAAAAGATAAAGAAATTCCAAATGAAATTAGATTAATATTAAAAAAGCCTAATACTATTCTAAGAGCTAACATAAATGAAATTATTACACTGTAATTTACATTAGAGAAAAATTTAACTGGATAAAATGGGAAAATAGTTTTTAAAAAATTTTCTTTTTTATTTAAAATTTGATTTTGTTCTAAATTTTGCATTCATTTAAAAATAAACAAAAAAATCTTATAAAAAGATTTTTTTGTTTATTGTCTTTCTTAAAAAGGGAATCTTCTAGGTGGTGGAAACATATTTGGATCACTCATATCAATTTTTCCAGATTTAATATCATCTATATAATTTTGTCTAATAGTATTCAATTTTTCAAAATCTTCTTTTGGTTTGTAATTATGAGAAACAACAAATAATAAAAAAATTATTCCAATAATTATATAAGCTATTATTGTTAAAACAAAAATTGTTAAAAGTCTTTCATATGCATCAATATTTATTGAAGTATATGTAATTTTATTATCGGTTCAAGAAGTTGTTGGATTACTAATATTTTTCAATATGTTGTCTCAAGAAAAAACAACATTACCGTTAATTGTAAAAACAGATGAAATTAAAAGGAAGAAAATAACTGGCATTATATACGTTGAAATTCTCATAGAATATCGAATATTTTCATTAGATTTATTCTTTTTTAAAGGAGATATTACACTAAATGCTATTAGGGCTATTCCCATATATATAAATATATTTCCAAATATATTATCAGGATTATTTAAAATAAGCATACTTCTTGGACTGCCATCAAGAGGATTTTTAAAACCAAAAACAGGAATACCAGTTGGTGCTGAAAATGTTAAACTCATAATACTTGAAACTAACAAAATTACTGCTAATAATGCTACTAAAACTAATAATATATATTTAATTATTGGAATTATTTTTGGTTTTGAAGTAAATCTATATAATTTACCATTATTCATATCCATAAACATTAATGATTGAGCTTGTTGTTCAATCATACTATTTGCTATTTGATTAATAGAACTTGCGTTCCTTTGTTCAAATGTACTTGAATCAGGATTATTAAATGATGGTTTTTCAGTATTAGTTGATTGATTATCTTGAATATTAGAAGTTTTAGCTTCATCGTTTTCTTTTTTATCAAGTTTATTTATTAATTCTTTTTTTAAAATAAGAGATATTTCTTCAATATCTTTCTTTATTACAGTTTTAACAATACCTTTCATATTCTCAAGTTCACTAGTAACTTTTGATAAATCAAGACTTTCAAGCTCTTCTATGATGAATTTTTTTTCTGTAATAGTTTCCATTAATAAAATATAATCTGAAGTTTGCTTTACTTCTATTTTTTCACTATTTTCTATATAGTTGGAAATATTTATTAAATTACTTACAGAATTATAAAAATTTTGATCTATTGATAATAAAATTGTTGTTTCTTTATAAAATAGAACAACATTTAAATTTTTAATAATTTTATTATAAATATTAATCATATTATTATTGATCCTCTATAAATATTTTAATAAAAAAAAGCTAAAAATTATCTTTTTATTATCTGAAAAACTTTTCATTTCCTTATCTAATAAATATAGTTGATTAATTATTATTGTCAAATATTTAACACATACAAAACTATATGTATTTGCATAACTTCTTAAAACGAATTCATTCATTTCTAAAATACTTGCTATTTCTTTAATATTTTTATTACTTTCATAAATTTTTTTAAATAATAAAATGTTGATTAATTCATTAGAAACAATAGCTATAAGTTGAATTTCATCAATTTTTTGTTCAGTTAATTTTTTATATAAAATAAATAATTTGTTTGTGTTTTTTAATAAAAAATTCTTTGTAAATTCAAATAAATTTGCTTCTTGATAGATTGATAAAACATCCAGTTCATCATCTGAATTAGAAGAAATCATAAGAGTTGATAATTTATTAAGTTCATGATCAATTATCATAGAATCTAATGGTAAGTTATCAGATATGTTATTTATCTCTTCTTCACTGAAGTTTTTTTCTTTAAAAAGTTCATGTTTTAACATATATTGAGTTTTTGTTCTATTTGTTAAATTAGGAATTATTATTTCTTTTGTTTTTGAAAGAAAATCATTTATTTCCTTATTGGCAATAGACTTTTTTTTATTATTTAGTAAAAAAATAAAATTATTATCGCTAACTGATAAAATGATATTTATTAATTCATTAATCTTTTTAAAAATTTTAATATTTGTTAAGAATGTAGCATCATGAATAATAAAAACTCTTTTTTCAGATTCAAATAGATTAATTTGTTTCAACAAATTAATAATATTTTTAAAATCATTTTCTTGAAAATATATATTTTGAGGCTTTAAAGTTGTTATCTTTTGAATTTTTTTATTAAGTAAATTTTTATCGTTATAGTAAATGTTATAAATCATATTATTTAACTATTTTAACTTATTAAATTAAATCATTAACTATTTCTATGCCTTTTGATGTAATTTCTCTACCTCTCATTGTTTTTCTAATTAAGTTATTACTTAATAAAAAAGGTTCAATTTTATCTTCAATTGTATATTGATCTAAATTTAAAGTAGTAATAATTGTTTTAAGTCCAATTGGTTCTTCATTATTAAATAATAATTTTAAATAAATAATATCCATAGTTTCAAGTCCCAATTGAAAAATATTCATTTCCCTTAAAATTTCTTCTAATTCTATATTACTAACAACTTTAAAATAATCATTAACTCTTTTAATCAATCTATTTGCAATTCTTGGAACACCTTTACAAAAAGTAGCTAAATAATCAATTTCATCTGATGTTAATTCACATTGAAAAATTTCTGATGTTCTTTTGATAATTAATTTTATTTCTTCTGCAGAATAAATATCCATAAAAAAAGAAATACCAAATCTTTCTTCAAGTGCAGCTGGGATTTTACCAATACTTGTTGTTGCTCCAATTAAAGTAAATCTTGGTAATTTTACTCTAGTTGACTTTGTATTAAAATCCTTTCCAACCATAATATCGATAGTAAAATCTTCTAAAATTGAGTATAAAGTTTCAAAACATACAGAACTCATAGCATGAATCTCATCAATAAACAAAAAATCACCTTCAGAAATAAGTGAAATAAAATTAATAAGATCAGGAATTTTTTGCAATTGAGTTCCTTGAATTATTTTTATTTTTTTATCAAAATAATTTGTAATGATATGAGCTAATGTTGTCTTACCAGTTCCTGGTAAACCATGTAATAAAATATGGTCTAATGGTGTTTCTCTTTTGATTTATGATTCAATATAAATCATTAAATTCTTTTTTAAAGATTCCTTACCTTTAAATTCATCGAATGTTAATGGTCTAATTTGTTGCTGATTGACTTGCATTTGCAATAACCTTTATAGCTTCTGAAAGTAATGTATCAAGGTCTTTATTAGTAAAATCAATATTACTTAATGCATAAGAAATATTTTGTTTAGAATAAGATAAACTTTCAAGACCTTGTACTAATTTAATATTAATATTTGATTCATCTCTTATATATTTTGAATATTTTTCTGTAAGAGTTATGCAAATATTAGCAGCTATTTTATTAGTAATATTTTTAAAATTAACTAACTCTTTAATTGCTCCTCTTCCTATTAAATCAACTAATAAATCAATATCATTTTCTAAAATATTAAAAGCTGTAATTGTTCCAATACCTTGAATCCTAATTAAATTATTAAAGAGATATTTTTGTTTTATATTTTTAAAACCAAATATTTCTTCTACTAACGTATTTTTAAAGTCTATTTTTGATATTTTTTCAATATAAACTTTATAACTAAAAGATTGCTCATAGGTATCAATATCTAAAACATTAACTTGATAACCAATATTATTATTATCTAAAATAATATATTTCTTCCCTTTGAAAGTCACTTTACCGAATATATAATTAATCATCTTCACCTCATAAATTTAAATAGATGTAAAAAAAATAAAAATACTAAGTTAAATAGAACTTAGTATTATTGAAATTATTGATATTATAAGAAATGAAATCAAATGAAATAAAATATTTATTGTAAATATTCTTTTAGTAAATGGTTTTCTTTTTTTAATATATAGTTCAAATTCTGATAAAGATGATAATGTATCATCATCAATATAAGTAGGTATTTTAATTTTCTTTTTTAACTTATTAATTTTTACACTATTAATTAATTTTGAAGTACCAAATCTAAAACTAATCATAAAGTCTTGTCTACCAATTAATCATAATAAATCAAAAGATAAAGATACTGCAAAAATACTTAATAAAATATGATGTCATTTTGTCGGTAATAAAAAAGCAATATCTGGATTAGAACCAAAAATACTAAAAATAGCAATGATCCCAATAAAAATAAATAAATTACTAACTATTGATGGAATAATACCATTTGGATAATCATGTTCAGAATCGAAATTTGAATTATTTTTAGAATTATCTAATGTTTTTTTAACATTATACCCACTTTTAAAAGAATTATCTAATCCTTGATTCATCTTTTGATTTGTCCTTTTGTAGCTAGAACTTTATGTTCATGATCATCACTTATTGAATAGAATTTTGGTGCATCTTTTGCAGTATATTCTCTTTGATAATCTAATTCATCACTACCTTCTGATAAATTAGAGTGTATTTTTGAAAGACTTGGTGAAGCTTTTATTAAAGAAACTGTATAAGGATGTGTAGGATTTTTAAATATTTCTTTTGTATTTCCTTTTTCAACTATTTTTCCTTTATGCATAATTATTAATCTATTACAAATATAATTAACAACTGATAAATCATGTGCAATGAAAATAAAAGTAATTCCTTTTTCTTTAGAAAGTCTTTTCATAATATTTAAAACTTGAGCTTGAATAGAAACATCAAGAGCTGAAATAGGTTCGTCTGCAATAATTATTTTAGGATTTGAAATTAATGATCTTGCAATCACTATTCTTTGTCTTTGCCCACCTGAAAATTCATGTGGGTAACGATAAGCATGTTCTTTTTTTAATCCAACTTCATCAAGAGCGGCATAAACCTTTTCTCTTGCCAATGTAGTTTTTAAGAATCTTTTATTAGCATAAAGAAGTGTTTTATTAGTTGTTCTTAATGATCTGTATAATTGAACTAATTCAATGATTGTTGCAAATTCAAATTCAAAAGCTTTAAGATTTTTTAATTTAGTTTTATACTCTCTTTTAATAATGTTTTTAACATCTTTTTTACGTTTGATAGTTTCAATAAATGATAATTTTGAATTTGACAATAAACATTTTTTTGTTTGACTACTTTTTTTAGCAAAAACTTTTTCAAATTTATTTCTATATTTTTTAAATTCTTTTTTTAGAAGTTTTATTTCATTTTTAGAATTTTTTATTTCATTTTTAGAATTTTTATTAAAAACTTCAATTCTATCAGCCATATATTCATTATATTTAATTTCGGCTTCTTCATAATCGATTATAATTTGTTCATGATTTTCTTTGATTTCTAAATAATCATCAGAATCTATAAAACTTTTATCAAGATTATTATTATTCAACTTACTTTCAAGAGATGCTATTTTTTTCTTGAAAGATATTAATTTTTCATCTATTTCTTTTTTTGTTTTATGAGAATCTTGCTTAATCTTATTGATTTTTTTAACTATTTCATCATTATTTAAATAAGAAATTTTTTTATCTTTTTTAATCAAAATATCTAAATCTAAATGCAATTTTTGATATTCTTTTGCTTTTTTAGATTTATCTTTAAGATATTTTTCTTTTAGTTCTTCATAATCTTCATCATTAGAATCTAATTTATTTTCAAATGAACTGATCTCATCAAGTTCTTCACTAAGAATTTGAATTAAAGTTATTTCTTCCATTATTTTTTCATATTTTTTGTCAATAAAAGCCATTAAAAAATTATTTAAATCATAAATATCAGTTTGTTCAACATAAATAAACTTATTAAAAATTAAGAATAAATCTAAAATTCTTTTATATATTTTCAATTTAATATGGGCAATATAATTTTCAGTAATGCTTTTTGAAATCATTATTTGCTGTTTAAAAATTGATATTTGTTTCTTGTATGAATCAATTATTGCATTATATAAGTTAGCATTTTGTTCAGAATATTTAAGAGCTATATCCTCTTGGTATTGTTCATATTCTTTTATTGTTTCTTCTGTTTTTTCATATATTTCATAATATTCAGATGAATGCTCAATTTGTTTTTTTGATTCTAAAAATTCTTTTTCTAGTCTAAAATAATCACTTTCTTCTTCATTAATATCTAAATCATTAAATTTTTGTAATTTGTTCTTATATAAGTCAATGATCGCATCTTTATATTTATATAGATTAGTTGTTGATATTTTATAATCATTTTCAAAATCTGAAATAACACCTAATAATCTATTCATTTCATTAGTAGATTTTTTCTTTTTATTCAATTCAAAATCTTCTACTTTTTTAATAGCATTTTTATAATTATCTATCATGTCATGATAATATTCTTTTAAATATTTTTCTGAAATTTCATTATCATCAATTTTAAATTGATATTTAAAACATTTATTAATACTTAAATGATTTTTTAAAACTTCATTTGCTTCTTCATTAATTGATTTATTAATAATTAATGGTTCAGAAATAAGAGAAAGAACATTCTTTTTTGGATTTAAAGATGACATTGGGTCTTGAAATATCATTTGCATATTTTTTGTTAATCAAGATTTTGTTTTTTTTGAAATATTTTTTTGATTAATTAAATGGTCATCTAAAGAAATAGCACCACCTGATGTATTGTATAATCTAATAATTGATTTACCAATAGTCGATTTACCAGAGCCTGATTCACCAATTATTCCGAAAAAATCTCCTGGATAAACATTAAAAGAAATATCATCTAAAGCTTTAAAGAAAATACCATTTTTATTGAAATATTTATTAACGTTTTGTACTCTCAAAATAGGTTTTGTTTCTAAAACCTCATTTTCTATAAATAATTTCTTGGTAAGCTCTTTTTTAATCATTATTGTTCTTGTTTTTTCTTAAGAGAATCTTTTGCTAATTTTAGTTTTTCTTTAACATTATCAGGAATTTCATATGGTAAAGCATCTGGATGCAATAATCATGTTGCTGCTGAATGTGTTTCATTTACCTTAAACATTGGTGGTTGTTTTTTAAAATCTATTTCTCTTGCATAGATATTTCTAATAGCAAATGCATCACCTTTTGGAGGTGAAACCATATTAGGTGGTGTTCCTGGAATAAACCCTAATTCTTCTTTTGAATTAGGATCTGGAGTTGAAGCAATCAACGCTCAAGTATAAGGATGAACTGGATTTGTAAAGATATCAGTAACTCTACCTCTTTCAACAATCATACCAGCATACATAATATAAATATAGTTACAAAAGTTAGCTATTAGTGAAATATCATGACTAATAAAAATAACTGCTACTGAATATTTAATACTTAATTTTTTAATTAAATCTAAAACTTTAGCTTGGATAGTAACGTCTAAAGCTGTTGTTGGTTCATCTGCAATAATAACATCTGGTTCTCCAACTATTGTAATAGCAATTACAATTCTTTGTCTCATACCACCTGAAAATTCATGTGGATAACTATTAACTGTTTTTTCATAATCACTAATTCCAATAAACTCTAAAACTTCTTGCATTTTTTGAGTCATTGACTTTATATCTGTTTTTTGTTTATAATATTTTTTTAATAAAATCTTTTTTTCATTTATTTCATCTGTTGATAATTTTGGGGTTTGATTTTGAAGAATATATAAATTATGTTGATATTTACGATATTCAGTAATTTTAATTGCTTCAATAATTTGAGAAGCAATTTTTTTAGTCGGATTAAGACTCATCAAAGGATCTTGCGGAATATAAGCAATTTTTGTTCCTCTAATATATGGTCATTGTGATTTTTTTAAAGATAAAATATCTATTCCATTTAAATTTATAGAATCGGCATCAATAATTGCATCATCATTAAATCCAATAATAGCTTTAACAGAAACTGATTTACCAGAACCTGATTCGCCAACTAAACCTACTATTTGTCCTTTTCTAATTGAAAAGTCAACCCCTCTGACTGCTCTTACTAAACCTAATTTATTTCTAAAAGAAACTTCTAAGTTTTTAACCTCAAGAATATTGTTATCAGTTAATTTATGTTCTTTAGAAGTTACATAATTATTTTTATTTAAATTATTTGCAAACATATTAACCTACAATCTTCGGATCTAAAGAATCATTTAAATTATTAGCAATTATTTGAGATGAAAGTGTTATTAATAAAATCATAATTGTTGGAAATAATAATAAGTGTAAATATTGTGTATCAAAGGCATTTTGAATCATAACACCAAGACTCATTTCATCAGTTCCTTTTAAACCTAAGAATACTAATGAAGCTTCAAAAAAGATAACTGCTGGAATCATATTAACAAATCTAACTATTAATCTACCTAAAATATTTGGGATTAAATGAGTAAAAATTATTCTTGTTTGAGAAACACCAATAGTTTTAGCTGCTTGAATAAACTCTGAATCTTTATATTTAATAATAAATGTTCTAGTTGTTACAGCTGGTGACATTCAACCTGTTAAAATTAATGCAAAAGCTATTGTAAATAAATTTAATGTTCCATCAGATACTACTAATGAAAAAATCATTACTCAAACAATTAGTGGAACTCCTGAAAGAATTTCAACAATTCTCATCATAGTTGTATCAGTTGTTCTACCAGCAAAAGTTCCTGCTATTGAACCATAAATAGTTCCTAAAATAACTCCACCAGTTGCTGCTATTAATGATAACGTTAAAGATTGTGCTGTTGAATATCATAATAATGCTCATCAATCACGACTTTGTCCGTCAGTACCACCTATAAATATTAAGTTATTTAAACTTGGAATATTATATGGATTATAACCAGTTATATGTCATGAACCATTAATAAATTCAGCATTTTCTCAAATGTTATAATTTAAATCATATTGTAATAAAGAATTATAAGTATCGTTATCTAAAACAATATTAGTAATTCCTGTTATTCCTAATCAAGGAATTCTTGGAGGAAGGTTCGAAAGTAATGCTGAAGGTAATCCACCTGCACTAATATTAATTGCATTTCAATTTAGTAAAGGGATAATAATTGTACAAACAATAATAACACCTAAAAATGCAAGAAAGAACGTTGCAGGTTTTGATCTAAAAAATCTTCTAGCAACATCAACTACATATCTAGTAGGTTTACCACTAATTTGATCAGAGTTATCATTTTTATAAATATCAACACTTTTAAAATCTTTTGCTACTAAATCTGGAATTTCTATTTCTTCTCTTATATTTTTTGAATTACTTTCATATTTAATAGAATCAAAATAATTTTCTTTATAAGATGACATGAAGCTAATATCAGCTAAATTATCTTCATTACTATAATCTGATATTCCATTTTTTTTATTAAAATTTAATTTTAATTTACTAGTAGTTGAATCAACTAAGTTAGTTCAATTTTTAACATCTTTTTTAACTTTTAATCTTGCTCAATAAGACTTTATATAATAAGTAAAACCAATAGAATTTTTATCAGCTAATGTGATTCTCGGATCTATTATTGTATATAAAATATCTACTAAAATTTGCAATCCAAAGTAAATACATGAAAAGAATAATGTAATAAATAGAACTAGATAAATTTCTTTATTTTGGATTGAACTAATTAGAATTGATGAAGTCCCTGGGATACCAAAAAATCTTTCAATAATAATTGAACCAGATAATATCATCATAAAAGATGGCAGTAGTACTGAAATAATTGGAATCATTCCATTTCTTAAAGCGTGTTTAAAAACAACATCTCTAAATTTTAAACCTTTAGCCATTGCAGTTTTAATATATTCTTGTTGAAAAACATCAACAAGTTCATTTCTTGTATAGTAAATAATTATTGATATTGAAGATAAAACCATTGAAATTATTGGTAATACCATTGACAATAATGTATCTTGCATAGTAGACCCTGAACTTCCAGGAAGAATAAAGGCGGGAGGTAAACCAAAAAATGGTGATAGTTTTAATAAAAATAATGCAAAAATAAATGAAGGAGCAGAAATAAATAACACTGCTATAACATTAATAATTATATCGGGTGCTTTACCTCTATAATATGCTGATAATATTCCAAAACTAATTCCAATAATTGTCGAAAGAACAAAAGCTGGACCAGCTATCATAATTGTATATTGCATCGGCTTTAAAACCGTATCTATAACAGAATTTGATCCTGAAAAATTAACACCAAATCTACCTTTAGTAAAAATCTCTGTTATAAACCTACCAAATTGAACAAAAGGAGAGTCTAAAAGACCAGCATTTTGTAGTTTTAAAAAATAATCAGCATCTGTATCATTATTAGATCTAACAATTGGATAACCAGGTATAGCTTGCATTAAAAAGAAAACTAATATTAATAGTATTAATAGAGCAACAATAGCAAAAGCTACTCTTTTAAAAAAGTATTTTAACATTTATTGTTCCTCCATTTCTTTTAATTTTTTATTTTATTTTATTTTATAACTCGATATGAATAAGCTTCATTTAATTCGTCATAAGATCAAGTAATATTACCTGTTTGTCTTTTTAATCATTCAACACTTCCGATATCACTATTAAAAATAGTATTTGTGTTAATATTCGTTTTGTTAGCAACTAATGATCAATATTTTGATGCTTCAGCAAGTGAACCAGTATCATATACACCAAAAGGTAAAAATGAATACTGAATTGATTTTGAAATCCCTGGAAAAACTAAAGATTTAAGTGATGATCAATTAATTAAATCATTTATTGCTTTTCTAATTGTTGCACTTTTACCACCATTTTCAAATGGTGTATGGAAATCTTTAACAATTAAATCATAATATGGTCTTGTAATATTAGATTTAAGTTGTGGCTCTTTTCCTTCAGGAAAAAGGTAATTACCAAAATTATCTAATGAATATGTAGGTTTATTATTCTCTCACATAGGTTTACCAGTTGAGTCTATAATAACACTTTGACTACCTGTTTCAATTCCATTAATAATTTCACTAAATCCTTTTTGATAAACTTGAAGGTTATATGGAATTAAATCTGATTTATTTAGTTTTTCAGAACCTAATAAATAAGTTTCGCTTGCATTTGTTTTACCAAGATTTGCTGTCGGTATTTTTGATGTATCTAATGAACCACTATTAAATCTTTCATATGTAACAATCTCTGTTGTTACTTTATAAAATAAATCAATAGTTTCAAATTTACTATAAGTTTCAGAACCAATGGTTCATTCTTTTTTAAAAGTAAAATTATTTGGATTAATATTAATATCATCATTAAAAGAATTTAAATATTCATTATTCAACCCATATGTAATTTTTTGATCATCAATTGATTCAACATAATATGGGGCTGCTGAAACATAATCTTTTCAAACTTGACTACCACCATTTTCTCAAAAACCAACACCATATAAAACATTAATATTTTGACTATTTTCTCAATTTAAAACACCTTGTTCATTTAATACAATATTTTTTTCTGCAATTTGTTTTTCTCATTCAATATCTTCAACTATATTTTTAACTGTTTGTTTAAAATAAGGCAAAGCTGAAAAATATTGTTTTTGTAAAATATCTAAAATTTCAATAGATGAAAGAGTTGGTTTTTTAAAGAAAATTTTAAATGGTAAAGATGAAGTAGATGTATTGACAAGTTTATTAGGTTCATAACTTAATGTTTTTTCTATATCTATTCCAGCTAATGAAATAAAATAACCATTAGAACTTATTCTAGTATCAATTGATCTTTGAAAAGCTTTAAATCCAGCTCAAAAATCAATTGGTGATAAATATTGATTAACGTTTTCTGATTGTGCTATTTTTCCAGTTGAATCAACTCATGGAATAGGTCTTATATCAAAAGTCATTTCAGTAGTAGGACCATTAGGATTATTAATTGTTCCTGCTAATCCTGCATTAAATTCTTTAACTAAATTTTCAATAGAAGATTTTGTTCCTTGTGAAACTAATTCAGTTTTTAAATCTCTTTCATATTTTTGATTTACACTATCACCTAAAATACCGTTATTACCACCACCAATTGTTGATCAAGTTGTTAAATTAATTGTTGAAGATTGAAAAAAATCTGAATTTGCTGAAGTATTGAAATTTGGATTATAAGGTGTTTTTGAAAAGAATGGATCATTTGGTGAAGAATAATTAAACCTTGTATTTGTTGCTTTATTATTTTTAAATCAATCTCTCATGTTAACAGCTGAATTAGAATTAATTGGGTTAAAATTATTTTCTCTAACTAAAATTGGTGTAATTGTAGTAGGACCGTCTTCAACATAAGGAATGTTAGGGTTTCTACTTGCTATTCAATTTACTAATTCAATTCCATATCCATATATATCTAAATTAGATGTTACATCTTTTGAAATACTTGAATTATTAAAAACTCATTGACCTATTAAATTAGCTAATGTTACATAAAAATTATCAAGTTCTGTTTGTGTTCTATAATTTGTAATAATATCAATTTGAGAATTTATATTTGGATCAATATTATTAGTAATCAAAAATGCACTTAAAGATTTTTGTCATGGAAGTGCGTCGGTATTTATTAATGCTTTTTGTAATGGATGTCAAAAATTACCAATTGGATATGTATCAGTAAACATATATTTTAATCAAGTTCCTACAGCATTATAATCTGGTGATCAATAAAAAGAAATTAGCTCAACATCTCTATTATAAAAACCTTCATTAACTGAAACTGGTGTTCTTAATGATAAATCAAAACTTAATCGACTATCTATTTGTTTCATAGATTTGTTTAATGAACTAAAAAAGTCCAAAACACCTGGACTAGGAGCTGCATTTAATGTTGTAAAATTTAACTCAAGACCTGGAAAAGCTTGACCATGTTTTAATTCATATTCTTTTTGATATTCATCTAAGATAGTTTTTACTTTTAATTTTAAATCAGATATATACTGATTCTTAGAATTGTTTATTGCTTCTTTTTCAACTAATGGATTACCATTTTTATCTAATGGTTTTGGATCAAAACCCATTTCATAAGAATCAATGCCAACTATATTCCTTGCAATCATACTAGGAAGAATAATAGCAGCGATAGGAGTGATAACAGCAAGAGATGTCAATGTTGTGATTAATATTTTTTTTCATCTCATTTTTATCTCAAATCTGATTCAATTTTATATAAATTAAATCTTTAATAAAATTAAGTACTATTGACTAACAATACAATTATTAAATTATATTATAAAAACACTAAAAAAAATTTTTAGTGTTTTTATAAAAAGTAAAAGTGAAAGTAATCTATACTTTTTTTTGTATTATTTTATCTAACAAAGTGAATATATAACTAGCATCATCTTTATCAAAAGAGAGAATATGAGAGCCATTCGGAATGATAAAAACTTTTTTTTCATTTGATTTTTTTAATAATTTTTTTGCATATTTAGTGTCACTTAAAACATCTGACTCTGATTGAATATAATAAATATTATTATTACGTATTGATTTAAATAAAACTCTTCATGCTCTTTTAAAAGATTTTCATGTTGCTAAATGAATTCGATTACTAATTAATTGTTTAGGTTTAACTTTGATAACTCTAATTAGAAAAGAATTATTTGTTAATTTGTTATTAAAATTAGTATAGGAATGAGAATTTATTTTAGTGATATATGTAATAAATGTTTTTGTTTTTAAAAAAGGTTGCTTAATATAATCAACATTTTCAACATCAATAACTTTATAAGGCATATTTCAAATTAATATGCCATCTACTACATTTGGATAATGTTTATTAAATAATGTAACTAAAGAAGAACCTCATGATTCACCAATTAAATAAAGTTCATCAAAATCTATTTGTGTTCTCAAATATTTTAAAAGTAAATGAATATCTTTTAAATATCTTTTAAAATTTTGAGAGGCAATATTTAAATTATTCCCTTGTCCTCTAGCATCAAAAGAAAAAAATCAAACATCATCAAATACAGGATAATCTCAAAATTTTATCATGGAACTACTACCATTATAACCATTGATAAAAACAACCATTTTTTTCTTACCAGTAGTTTTATTTTTAGGAGCTATTAATACAGTGGGTACTTCATATTTTAATCCTTGAACTATTGCTTGATTGCTTGTAACTCTGCTTTCTTCAAATTTTTTCATATTACTCCTTTCTTTTAAAATATTTCTTGTAAAAACATAGATAAATTAAATTATATATCCATCTAATATAAAATGGAAATCACTTAAATGAAAAATCTCTACTTATATAGAAATAATCATTATTTTTTTTCATTAATTCCCGCATTTTTTTTAAACCTAAACGGTATGAAACAACTTCTTGTGCATTATTTTCAATACATTTATTACAAGCATAAATTTCTGCTTCATATCTTTTATCATTTCATGATTGAGCAATGGAATTACCTTCTCTGTTAAAATAATAAAGACCTGTTATTTTTCTTGTAAATATTAAACTTTTAGAATTATTTACTAATTGAGAAAAATAATCTGGATCTTGATATGCTACTTTTTCTCTAATATCTTTTAAAGAATAGAATATTTCTTTTTTTGAAAAACATATTAATGGAAGGCAATATGGTGAATGCATTTGTCTTTTATTTTTTATTTCTTTTTTAAATAAAAATCAATATGGTCTTACTTTAGATGTTATTTTTTTTCCATTTCATCTAGCAAATGATGTTAATATTAAATCTTTATCTTTATTAATATTGTTTAGAATATTCAATGATTCCTTTGTAAACATATCATCACTATCAAGTATTGAAATATAATCATTTTTTGCTAAATTGTTATTTTTAACATAATTTATAACACTACCTCATTGACCGTTATTTTTTTTATGGTATTCAAAAAAATTATATTTTTCTAAATATGGTTTAATAACATTTTCACCATTATCACTAGAACCATCATCTATTATTAAAACTTGAATTAAATTATGGTCATAATTGATATTAACAAGTGATTCTAAGCAACTTTCAATGAAATTTTCAGAATTATACATTGGAATTATTATTGAAAAAGATTTATTCATTATATTTCTCTATTTTATTTCTAACAATAATATCTACTTGCTCTCTATTTTCTGAATTAATATCAATAGCACTTTCATATCCAATTGACATTATTTTTCTATTCGAAACTTTTATTTTTGAAAAAATATTAGATTTTTCTAAATCATCTTCATTTTTAAAATCAAAAAAGACAATGTAAAAATATCTAAAAACCTGATCTAAATGAATAGAATCATTAACTTTATTCACAACTAGGGCCGTATTATATGATAGCGACATAATATTTTTTAATTTTTTTTCATTAAAATCACCTTCTACATCAATAAACAAAAATTCAGGGTTAATTCTTTCTATTAATTTTTGATTTTTATTAAAAAAATCATATGTCAAAATAATTGAAATATTTTTATTTTCTAAGTCTTTATTTGACAATTCATTAATAAAAAAATTATCACGAGTATCAATTATTTTTTTATTAGGATTTCTTATTATGAATTCAATATCATTTTCAAAATCTAATATTTCTTTATTAATATTTTTTCTTGTTGAAATAATTTTTTTATATGTTTTAGAGAAATTAGAGATAATAAAAAAATATGAAAAAAATTTTCAAATAGTTTTAGAAATTTTAACTCTCATGTTGTAACTATAAATAAGTTGTGTGAAATTGTATTTTACAAATTCTAGTGAATATTTATTCGTTTTATTTTCATGATTTAATAAATAATAAATAGCCATTAAAACTAAAATAATAAGACCATTAATTCATCTTCTATATTTTTTGTTTCCAAATCATTCTTCTTTTTCAAATCATGAAAATAATTGATTTGCTTGGTCATATCAATCAGATGTTTTTATTTTTACATCACAATAAAAATTAGATAGAGAAGTTTCTTCATCAGTTGGTTTATATTTAACATAGTAATAAACTATATTTTTGATCATACAAAATTTATTTGTTTTTAAAAAAACATAAGGCATAACTCCATAATCTTCAAATACTCTATCTTTAAGGAATGAAATTTTTAAAGATTTAAAATATTCTGTCTTAATTAATGATGCTCATGGAGTACATATATTGGATTTAACGTAATGCCCACTTTCAAAACTTGAATGTCTTATTCAAGTAGGAATAAAGGGGATTTTAATTTTTTTATTTTGGTAATCTAAAATTGTTCTTCCGGTTACAATATCATAATCAAGATTAAAAGCTTTATTACTCAATAGTTCTATTGCTTCAATAGGAATATAATCATCAATATCAACAAAAGTAAAATATACTCCATTAGCATTAGAAACTAAAATATTTCTAGTTTCACCTAAACCTTTGTTATTTTGAGAGATAATTCTAATCCTATTATCTTTCTTTTTCCATTTATTTAAAATGTTTAAACTTTTATCATTAGATCCATCATTAATAACTAGTATTTCAATGTTTTTATATGATTGAGTTGTACAACTTTTAAGACATTTATCAATGTATTTTTCACCGTTATAACATGCTATTAATATAGAAATTAATTTGCTTTCCATTGAATATCTTTCAGATAATTTTGATATATAGATTTTTAAAAAAATTATTTATATAAATATATAATATTAAAGTATATAATATATTTTTTATTAGGATAATATAAATAACAAAATGGTTCATAATATCAATAAAAAACAATTAATATTCAATGTTTTAATGTCTTTATTGGCAATTATTATTTCAATTATTATTGCATCTATAATTCCAACATTATGAGTGTTACTTTATACAGTTTTATTCATTAGTCCAATTGTTATTGGAACTAAATATCTTTTTAATCTTTTATTTGCTAAATTAATAAATGTAAATTTTGAAAACAAAACAAGAAAATCTGTTATTTTATCCATGACTTTTTTCTATATTTTTCAAAATATACTTTATATGATTCCTTTATTATCAGTCGTTTTAATCAGTGTTTTTATAACTGATATTATGATTTTTAATATTTATATGGCAATTGCTTGATATATATCTTGAACTTTTGTTAATTTAGGTATATCTTATTTTTATAAAGAGAAAGGTGAAGATGTAAATGGATAAGTGAACTCCTCAAATTGTTAGTAGCGATATTTTACAAGTAATACTTGGAATAGGTATTACTACTTTTATTTTCTTTGTAATTGGTTTTTTATATTTTTTTCAATCAAGAAAGTTAAAACCTGATGATAAACCAACATTGGTTGTTTTATTTGTAGATACAATTCTTGATATGATTAAAAAGATGATTTTATTATCACTTGGTAAAAAATATATTAAGTTTACTCCTTACTTTTTTATGTTATTTATGTTTTTAGCAATATCAAATATCTCAGCAATAATTGGGATAAGAGAAGCTACAACATCATATACTGTTCCTTTAACTTTAACTCTAATAACTTGGGTAGGTTCTCAAATTTTTGCAATTAAATATCAAAGATTAAGTTATCTAACAAGTTTTTTAGTAGGCGCAAAGATTAAGGGTAGAAAATGATATTTCTTTATTAACCCTTTAGAAATTGTTTCAAGAATCACACCTATTATTTCATTATCAATGAGATTATGAGGAAATATGTTCGCCGGATATGTTTTATATGCTGTTTTCTTATGAGCAGCTGCTGGTTTATTCCCTCTTGAAGTAGATGCTGTAACTGGAGACATAATTCAAACAGGGTTCCCTCAAATTGGTTTAGTCTTAGCTGGGGTATTAATCCTTCCAGCTTTATATCTTTATTTTTCTTTATTCACTGGTTTAATTCAGGCCTATGTATTTACTTTATTATCAACATCATATTGAGGTCAAGAAATAGAAAAAGGAAGAGAAATCCTTGAAGCAAAAAAAATAAATATTGAAGAAAATCAAAAGAATGAGAACATTATTTCTTAAAAAGAAAAATATAGGAATAAAATAAAGTTGTAATTCTTAAATTATAAAATTTACTTATATTATATCAGGAGTATTTATGGATATTACAAATGTAATTGAAGCAATTGAGGTTGTTTCAGAAAATAGTGATCAACTAAGAGAGGTTTTTGCTGTTGCTACAACTGGTGGCGAACACTTTATTAAAATGGGTGCTTTTATCGGTGCTGGTTTATCTTTAGTTGGTGCTAGTGGTGTTGGTGCTGGTCAAGGTTATGCTGCTGGTGCTGCTGCACTTGCAGTATCAAGAAATCCAGAAGCAAAACCCGCTATTATGAGTACAATGCTTATTGGTATGGCTATTGCTGAATCTGCTGCTATTTATGCTTTATTAATTGCTATTCTTTTAATATTTGTTGCTCCAACTATATAAAATAAAATGAAAAAATTTAAAAAATTAATTTTATTATTTCTACTTTTTATATTATTTTCAATTTTAGCTGTCCCTTTATTGGTGTCATGTTCAGGTAGTCCTCCAGGTGTTGGACTTGAAGATATAATAAATTCACTTTTCCCAAATCCTTGAATTTTTTGTGCTCAAATAATTGCTGTTATTGTTCTTACAATATTTACAGTTTGATTTATTTGAAATCCAGCTAAAAAAATGATTGAAAAAAGAAAAGAACTTGTATTAAAAGAAGTTACTGAAATTAAAGAAATAAAAGAAAAAAATATAGAAATAGAAAAAGAAATTCAAAGTAAAGAAATAGCTAGCAAAATAAAAGTCGATAAGATTATTAGTTCAGCTAATGAAAAAGCTCATAATCACAAAAAGAATGTTGAAAAAGAAGCGAAAGAAAATTCACAAAGAATTTTAGACGAAACAGATGTTATGGTTGCTAAAAAGATACGTGATTCTGAAAAAGATATTAAAGACAAGATTATTGATATAGCTTTTGCAACTGCAGAAGAACTATCTAAAAAGAATATTTCAAAAATTGATAATGAAAAATTAGTTAATGAATTTATAAATTCACTTGATAAGGAATTAAGTGATGAGAAATAATATTAATGAAGAATATGCATTAGCTTTTTCAATTTTAGGAATTGAAGAAAATAAAACTCAAAAGTTTTATAACGAATTAATTAATTTAAAAGTTATTTTTAAAGAAAATAATGAATTAATGAAATTATTAAATAATGATTATTTAGATATCAAAGAAAAAGAAAATATCATCAATGATATTTTTGCAAATGATTTTGATCTTTTAATTACTAATTTTTTAAAATTGCTAGTTAAAAATAAATTAATAAGAGAAGTTGTTTCAATTTTTGAATTAACAATTAAAAGATTGTCAGTTACTTTAAATATTTTAGAAGTAATTATAGAAACTCCTTTCGTGTTATCTCAAGAACAGATTCTAAATATAGAAAATAAAGTTCAAAATAAAACTAAAAGTAAAATAATAAGTAAAGTAATAATAAATAAAGATCTTATTGGTGGAATAAAAATAAAATTTGATTCTTTTGTTATTGATGGAAGCATCAAAAATAAACTTGAAAACTTATATAATATAAAAAAAGAGGAAAATTAGAATGTCTTCAAAAATAAATAATTATTCAGAAATAATTAAAGAAAAAATAAAAAATTACTCAAATACTCCTACATTAAAAGAAGAAGGTATTGTTATCTCTTTAGGTGATGGTATTGTTCATGCTTCTGGGCTTGATAATGTGATGTTAAATGAAATTGTTATTTTTGAAAACGGTTCAGAAGGATTAGTTTTAAATCTTGAAGAAGATGTTGTTTATATTGTTATGTTAGGTAAATTTAGCGATATTAAAGAAAAAAGTATTGTTAAGAGAACTAAAAAAATTATTTCAGTTCCTGTTGGTGATGAACTATTAGGTAGAGTTATTAATTCAGTAGGTTTTGCTATTGATGGTAAAGATGATATTAAATCTAAAATATATATGCCAATTGAAAGAGTAGCACCAGGTGTTATGACAAGAAAATCAATTGATTCTCCATTAGAAACAGGTATATTGGCTATTGATGCTATTTTACCAATTGGTAAAGGCCAAAGAGAGTTAATTATTGGTGATAGACAAACTGGTAAAACAACTATTGCAATTGATGCAATTATTAACCAAAAAGGGAAAAATGTTTATTGTGTTTATGTTGCTATTGGTCAAAAAAATTCAACTGTAGCAAATATTAATCGAACTTTATCGATTAATAAATCTTTAGAATATACAACAATAGTTTCATCAACAGCATCAGATTTACCTGCATTAAATTATTTAGCTCCATTTACTGGAATAGCTATTGCTGAATATTGAATGAATCAAGGTAAAGATGTTTTAATTGTTTATGATGATTTAACAAAACATGCTGTTGCTTATAGAACTTTATCTCTTCTATTAAGAAGACCACCGGGTAGAGAAGCTTATCCTGGGGATATTTTTTACTTACATAGTAGATTATTAGAAAGAGCTTGTAAGTTAAATGAAGAAAATGGTGGTGGTTCTATTACTGCCTTACCAATTATTGAAACACAAGCTGGTGATATTTCTGCATATATTCCAACAAATGTAATCTCAATTACTGATGGTCAATTATTCATGTTAAGTTCATTATTTAATTCAGGACAAAGACCAGCTATTGATCCTGGTTTATCTGTATCAAGAGTTGGTGGAAGTGCTCAAATTCCTTGTATAAAAAAAGCATCAAGTTCTTTAAAACTAATTTTGGCTAATTATAACGAATTAGAATCTTTTAGTCAATTTGGTGCTGATTTAGATATCCAAACAAAGAAAATTCTTGATTATGGAAAAAGAATTGTTGAAATGATTAAACAAGATGAAAATAAACCTTATGATCAAATTGATGAAACTGTATTATTATTATTAATAAAATATGAATTTATTAATTTTATTCCAATTGAAGAAATCAAAGATTTTAGAGAAAATGCTATTAATTATTTCTCTAAAAATGAGTTAAATATTAAAAAATATTTAATAAAAAATAAAGATTATGATGATGATTTCGTTAATGCTTTTAAATATGTAGCAAAAACATTTATTCAAGAAGAAATAAAAACTTTTGATAATTATATTTATCCTGAAACAGTAAAAGTTGAATATTTAACAAAAACTGATGAAGAGAAAGAAAAATATTTAAAATTAAAGAATAGTTTTAAGGTTAATGATGCAGGAAAATAGTCAAGTTACTTGATTAAAAAGAGAATTCGATAAAAAACTAATCAACAAATTAATTATTGCTGGTGTTTTTTTCATTATCTCTCTTATTATTTTTATTATTTCAACTATCTATATAACTATTGCTTATAATGATAATTTTTCTGAAAATTATAAGCTATATCAAACACTTGTAGCAAATCCTGAACTTATAGGTCCTAATGATTATGATAGTAAAGATTTAATAAGACTAGGTCCTGATATGTATACTTGAAAGCAAATTTCTCGTTTTTCAACACCTGGTAATGGTTCTTGAGCTTATATTACTTTCATTATTTCAATTATTATTATGGCTCCAACAATGGTTTTTATTGTTTTATTCTTTCTTATTAATTTCTTTCCAATTGATTGAGATAAAAGAAAAGAAAAGAAAGCTCAAAAAAATAAAGTTGAAACTGAGACTAGAAGATTAACTAAGGTAGGTAATTAATTATGTCTTTAAATCAAATTAAAAGAAAAATAGGTTCTATAAAAACTACTTCAAAAATTACTAATGCTATGAAACTTGTTTCTAATGCAAAATTAGTAAAACAAAAAAAAGAATATTTAAAAACTAAAGAATACTTTAATGAGTATTTTAATGTTTTTGGACAAATATTATCATTCATTGATTTGGATAATCTATTTAAAATTAATGAAAATGAAGATAATACTCTATGGATTACTATTAATTCTAATATGGGGCTTTGTGGTGCTTTTAATAATAATATTAATAAATTATTAAAAGAAAATATAAAAGAGAATGATAAGTTAGCTATTTATGGTAATAAAGGTATTAATTATTGAAAAAATAATAAAAAACTAAGTGATGATAATCTTTTATCATTTATGGGTCAAAGATATGAAAATCTTTCATATGATACAGTTCAATCTTTATCTTTTAAAATATGAAAGATGTTTATTAAAACAAAAGAAATTAATAAAATTAAATTAGTTTATTCAAAATTTGTTAATGCAATGACATTTGTTCCTGAAATTATTAATATATTCCCATTTGATCCGAGTAAATTAGTTCAAATTGATTTTAAAGAAAATGATTTTGATTTTGAGCCAAATAAAGAAGAAATAATTTATGAATTAATGCCTCAATATATAACTAATATTATTTATGGTGCATTCATTGAATCAAAGATAAGTGAAAATGCTTCTAGAAGTAATTCAATGAATACTGCAACTGATAATGCAAATAAAATGTTAGATGATTATAAAATTAAATATAATAGACAAAGACAAAGTAAAATTACAAGTGAAATTAATGAAATTGTTAGTGGATTTAATTCATAAGGAGAATAAAATATGAATAATGAAAATACAGGTTATATTTTTCAAATATTGGGACCTATTGTTGATGTTAAATTTGCTTTAAAGGATTTACCAAGAATTAATGATTGTTTAATTGTAAATATGCCTAATAATGAAAAAATTATTTTAGAAGTTAGCCAATTAGTTGGTGATAATGTTGTTAGATGTATTTCTATGAATTCAACTGATGGATTGATTAGAAAACAAAAAGTAATAAATACTAATAATCCAATATCAGTACCAGTTGGTAATGAAGTTTTGGGTAGAATGTTTAATGTTACTGGTGATACTATCGATGAAGAAGAACCATTAAAAAATCCGAAACTTTTACCAATTCATAGACAACCTCCAACTTATGCTGATCAAGCTACAACTATTGAAATTTTAGAAACTGGAATTAAAATAATTGATTTACTAGTACCTTATGCAAAAGGTGGAAAAATTGGTTTATTTGGTGGTGCTGGAGTTGGTAAAACTGTTTTAGTACAAGAATTAATTAATAATATAGCTACTGAATATGGTGGATTAAGTGTTTTTGCTGGTGTTGGTGAACGAACAAGAGAAGGTAATGATCTTTACCATGAAATGAAAAACTCTGGTGTTATTAAAAAAACTGCACTAGTTTTTGGACAAATGAATGAACCTCCTGGTGCTAGAATGAGAGTTGCTCTAACAGCTTTAACAATGGCTGAAGAATTTAGAGATAATCAAGGTCAAGATGTTTTATTATTTATTGATAATATTTTTAGATTTACACAAGCCGGTAGTGAAGTTAGTGCTTTATTAGGAAGAATGCCTTCTGCCGTTGGTTATCAACCTACACTTGCATTTGAAATGGGTCAATTACAAGAAAGAATTACATCAACTAAAAAAGGATCAATAACATCTGTTCAAGCAATCTATGTTCCAGCAGATGATTTAACAGATCCAGCTCCTGCTACAACTTTTACTCACTTGGATGCTAAAACTGTTTTAGATAGACAAATAGCTTCGTTAGGAATTTTTCCAGCAATTCACCCACTTGAATCAAGTTCGAGATTACTTGACCCTAAAATTGTTGGTGCTGAGCATTATCGAATAGCAACAAGAGTAAAAGAAATTTTACAAAGGTTTAATGATTTACAAGATATTATTGCTATTTTAGGAATGGAAGAATTAGCTGATGAAGATAAAATAATCATTACTAGAGCAAGAAAAATTAGAAATTTTCTTTCTCAACCTTTCTTTGTTGCTGAAAAATTTACTGGTACTAGTGGTAAATATGTTAAACCATCAGATACTATAAAAGGATTTGGTGCAATAATAGATGGCGAATGTGATGATATTAATGAACAATTTTTTATTAATATTGGAACACTTGATGAAGCTATTAAAAAATATAAAGATTCAGAAAAAAGTAATAAATAAATATGTTAACTAGATTAAAAATTTTTGATTATGAAGGTTTGAAATTTGATGAAGATATAAAATATTTTCAAACAATAACAACATATGGACATATAACAATATCAGCAAACCATGTTAATGTAATTGCTAAGATTAATAATTGCACATCTACAATTACACTTGAAGATAATACAAATAAAACTTGTATTGTTCTTGATGGTTTAATGTTTACAACAAAAAACGAAATAAAAGTTTTTACAGAATTTTTTGGATTTACTGAAAATATTGATTTTGATAAAATTAATAATTCATCAGTAAAATTACAAGATGAATTAAATTCAATAAACAAAGAAAATGAAGATCTTTTTAATGAACTTAATAGAAAGTTACAATTATCTTTAAATAAAATTGAAGCTAAGAACACAAAATAATAAATAAAAAAATAAGAGCGGTATAAAACCACTCTTATTTTTTTATTTAAAGTTGGGGCGACCTACGGGACTCGAACCCGCGCATACCTGAGTCACAGTCAGGTGTGTTAACCAACTTCACCAAAGCCGCCATAGACAAAAATATTATAAAATTTTTTTTTATATATAAGTGAATTAATCCTTTAGAGCTAAGTATTTTCTTAAATCTTGAGGTGTTCCAATACCATGCATTTTAGCTTTATCAATAATAATAGCTATTATTTTTTTATTATTTTTAATAGCATAATTAAAAACGGGGCATAAGTAATATTCATTACCAACTCTATCTAAATTAATTATTTGTTCAATACCGTATTTGATAAAATCAGATCCTTTTGTTCAAAAATATCAACCACAAATAGCAATATCAGTAATATTTTCTTTTGCTCTTACTTCAATAATTTTATTATTTTCATCAACTCTAACAAATGATCATTTGTTAGAGTCCTCTTTATCAAAGCAAAGCATTGATCCGTCTGCATCTTTTGAAAAATGTTCATCTAAATAATCATCAAAATTCATATCAATAATTTGATCACAATTAGCTAAAAGAGTTGGAGTTGAATTATTTAACTCATCGAATAAAAAAAGAGCAGTAGCTGTTGTTCCTTCTGTTAAGAGATTAATATATTTAAATTTAACTTGATAATTATCTTCAAGGTTTTTTATATCTTCTGAATATATATTTCTAAATTTTTCATTAATAATAATAAAAAAAGAAATATTATATTTTTTTGAATTGAATCCAATTAGCAATCATTCAAACATTGTTTTACCAAAAAATTTAATAAATGGCTTCAATTCAACAAATTCACTTCCAGAAAATCTAGTTCCTAAACCACCAGATGGAATTACTATATTAATATTTTTCATGTTACTCTTTTCATTCATTTAATTAGTTATTTATATATAATATAAAATTATATTTTATATCTATATATTAAAATAAAATATAAGAATATAATTAAAATCTACCTAAGAAAATAATTTTTAATTTATGAAATATAAAAAAAACAAAAATAATATTAAAGAGCATAAATTAATTAAAAAATATTTAGAATCAACAAATGAATCTAATAAAGCTTTATCTAAAGTTTATGTTACTCAAAGATTAATTAATTCAAGAAATGATTTTTCTACTGATATTTATCGGATGAGAAGTGAAAGAAAAGTATTAAACAATCTTTTTAAAAAGACTAGTGAAATTAAGTATTTCATTAAAGTTTATAATAGTGATAAACTATTCAAAAAGCCTCTTAATACTATTGTTAATAAAAGAGAAATCAATAGAATAAAAAAAATAATTACCTCTTTTAATTTAAAAAATAATACTTCTTTAATAAATCAAATTGAGGAAAATATATTAGATATTAATAATGTTATTGATAATTTATATAATTCTAATGATTTTAAAAAAATATTATCACTATCAAAATTAGTTTTAAACAATAAAAAGAATTTGACTATTCAGCAATATAAAGATTTATTAAATGAAAAGTTAGTAACTTTAAAAAATAACAATAATACAAAAATTTATAAAAAATATTTAAAAGAATTTAAGAATATTTTAAGATATTCAAATTTAAGATCAAAATATTTTATTGAAAATTATATTGATCAAAATTTATCACTAATCAATAATTTAAATAAACTTATTGGAATATATAATAAAAGATTTTTTGAACTTAAAAAAGAACATAATTTAAATCATCCTTTAGATATTATTATGAGTGAATTTGATTTATTAAAATCAAAAAATATTAACTACACAAAAATTATTTATTATTCAACTAAAGATTTAAATACAAAAATAGTTGATAAACCTAGATGTATTATTTATTCTATTGATGAAAATAATAAAGTGGTTATTAATCATCTAGATATAAAAAATCTTGAAAATCAAAAATGAGTAACTCTTAGAGAGTTACAATCTATGGTGAACAAAAAAAAATATATTTTTATTTTAAAACTAACATCTCTAATATTAATGGCAACAGGGCCTGTTTTAATGATTTTACCGGGTCCTCAAGTTATTTCATGAATTGGTTTTGCTATGTTTTTAGTTTACTATGCTGATTTAATTAAAAAGGTAGTTCCTTTTTTAACTCTATGATGACAAGATCAATTTTTAAAATATATGTTTCTATTCAATATATGAAAAGAAAATAGAGAATTAAAAAAAGCATTTAAGCCTGTTGATTATGAAAAAATTAAATCTGAACTTCTACAAGTTGATTCGACTTTAACAAAAGATGAAATAAATAATGAAATTAAAAAAATAAAAGATGAAAACATTGCAAATATAAAAATTTACAATATGAGAAAAGATTTAAAATCTAAAAATAAAACAAAAAAAAATGATAAAAAATTCTTTGATGATAGTTTTTTTAAAGATGATAGTTTTTTTTATGAACCTTTAAATAAAGATTCAATATTTCAAAATAATAAAAATGAAGAATCAAAAAGTAAACAAAATGTTGACGCTGAATTTTTAAATAAACAAGATGATTATAAAAATTCAGAAAAAACAAAAAAAAGTTAACAATGATATAAAGCATTTGATAAATGTCTAGATCTAAACAAACTTGATTAAATAGATAATTCACTATTTGAAAATAATAACTATACTAAATGAAGCAAAAAGAATTAAAATATTAATAATAGAAATTTAAGGAATAACATTATTTATGGCATCTTATAACTCAGAAATACAAAAGGCTTGAAACAATGCAAAACCTTGCTTTTGCAAAGATAAAGATTGTGGTTTAAATGCACATAGACTATGTGTATCATGTAATAAAAAAATGTTATATGGTTCTAATTCAACTAATTTAACTCAAATAAATAGTAAATATGCTTGAAAAATAAATTTAAATAATAAAAAAGTTAATGAATGTATGCATGTAAATTGCATAATAAAAAAATAACTCTTTAAAAATTAATTTTTAAAGAGTTATTTTTTATTTTTAAAAGAAATTGTTTCTTGAATACTTCCGTCCATTTTTCTTACAATTATTGTTGCACTAGAATTTTTTGCAAATTCTTTTGCTTTCTCAACTGCTTCAATTTTTGTTTTTAAAACAGCAGAAGCTTTTTCAGCATTCCCTCTTTTAACTACTCATTCTTTAGTATCTTTTTTTTGTGATACATAATAAATATTTGTCGGTTTTTTTTTATCGATAATTTCCATGATTTTACTTCTTTTTAAATATAAATTTATGATAAAAAAAGATTCATAATATAGATATATATTTACCTAAAAAACTTAAAATAACAAACTAATTTTAACTTAATATTAATTTTATCATTTTTTAAAGAAAATATAATTTTATTATGTTGAAAAAATGTTAACTTCTTGATATATAGTCAAATTTTGGGATAATAAACATATATTAAGAACAATATAACTAGTAAATAAAGAAATATATATCTATATATTAACCTAATAAAAGCAAACTTTTAAAAGTTTGCTTTTTCTTATATGCACTATTTTTAACTTTAATAATTCAAGATATATTAAAAATATCAGTAAATAAAAATGAAAAAAGATATCTTGAAACAATAATTAATTAAATCAATCAAAATCTTAAAAATTAAAAAGTGATATTGAAGAAATTAGCTAATTAATTGGTTGATGTTAATCCATAGTATCTTAGAATTATTTTTTACTTTTTAACCAACAAAATTTAAAAAAGAATAGAAATTAATTCAAATATTAAAAAAACATAATGATCCAAAAAATTTAAAAATGGAACGAAACATCCCAAAAATGGGGTGTACTATGGACCAAAATTCATAGCTGAAGAGTACTTGTATTTTAAATATAAAAGAAATGATAAATTAATAAAAATGTAATAATTTTTGGAATAAAAATATGACTGATAAAATAAAAACAATTGAAGAAATTTATCAAAATAACAAAAAAACAAAGGGAACAAAGATTAAATTAATTTGATCTTCTTGATCTATTAATAAAAAACTTTTTATTTTTAATCCTTTTATTTTAATTATTTCAATAATTATCTTAATTTGTCCAATAAATCAAATAATAAAATTGATATTCCTCTTTATTTATATTACTTTTTCAATACTTCAAGTATTGGTTTATTTTAAAAAAAGAAAAGATAAGAAAAGGGATTAAAATCCTGAATATTATTTTATAAAATTAGTTAATATCTTTAGATAAAATATCAAATTTAGAATATATTAAACCTTTTTCTAACAAGATTCAAAAATAATAATAATTAACAAATAAATTTTAAATGACTTTGTAAATATGATTATGAAATAAAAGTAGAATATTTAAAATACAAAAGAAAAAATTGAATATAGTGAATATAATTTATGACTATAAAAATAATTTATACAAAATAAAAGGAGTTTATTTATGATTAATAATCAAAAAATAAATATAAAAAAAACAACAATGAATAACTTTTTATTAATTAAAAATTGTGTTGAAAAACATAATCAAATTATAAAAAAAGAGATATTAAGATTAAAGAATAGAAAAATAGAATTAATTAAAAATGAATATATCTATAAAATAATTTTTACTGATATTATTAGGGATTTAAAATAATGAATACTTTAATAAATATAACAAATATCACTACTATGGCAGCCATTCAACCTGGTTGAGGTGGGTTTTTATTCGGACCACAAATAATGAAATTAATAACAGAAAATTTTGGATTAGATAATTTAGGACAAAGTTTAACGAATGGTTTAGGAATTCTTCTAGGAATTTTAGATATTGCCTTCGTTCTTGGTTTAGTAGCATCAATATTATTATTAGGTTTTAATTTTGTTAAATATGGATTAAAACAAATTAAGAAAAATAGTGATGAAACATCAAAGGAAACTCAAATTCAATGAAAAAAAGATTTAAAAGAATCTATGAAAGGGGTTTTATGAATATTTCTACCATTATTTGTATTACCTCTATTATTAATGGTTTTACCAATAATTATTGCATCTGCTCAAACTTAAAAAGTAAATAATAAATACTCCTAAAATATGAGTATTTATTTATATTTATTTTTAAATTGGATCTTGATTAGCTGTATCATAAATTCCATATCATTCAATATTATCAAATTGATGTGTAACCAGACCTAATTTTATAGGTGTGGAAGCATGTCTATATCTTTCAGGCATATGTACAATTAAATTTGGATTTGTAGATCCAAATGTTCCATATCTTCCTGAACTACTTTTTCATTCTATATTCATTTTTATATCAGGAATAATTATTTCTTCAATAGTTGAATGAGAATTTAATCCTCCATATCTGATTATTAAATTAGAATCTGCAGGTATTATTATTTTTTTTAAGTTTTTTATTTCTTTAATTGTAAAAGCATTAAATCCTATTTCACGAATATCGTATTCTTTAAAATCAGCTGGGGTTAATTCTGTTTTATTTTCTCATGGTCCAGTGAATAATCATTTGGAAAATCTGGTATCTAGTATGTTAAGTGTTGGAGGAGATTGTGGTTTATTTCCATTAGATAAAGCTAGTATTGGAACAACAATTACTGTTGGAATAACTATTAATGCACTAGTAATACCAATTGTTCATCATAAAATTTTTTTAGATTTATTTGTTAATTTTTTCATATAAGAACCTTTTACATAATATTTCAATATTAATATTAACAAAATAAAATGCAATTTTTGCAAGAAAGGAAAAAAATGACTGGAGGACTACTTATTAAAGCGATCTTGATAGGTGGTTTATTAATTACTATGGTTACAGGAATAAATATCCCTTTAATCATTTTAGATTTAATATTGAAAACATTAAATATAATAAGTGGAAATACTTTTTTTAAAAGTATTTTCTCTCAAGCATTTGAACCATCTAATCCTATTTTCATTATATATGTTTCAATATTCTTAATATCTTTTGTATTGAGTTTATTATTCATAATAAAAGCTAGTTTACAATCTACTATGAATCATAGTGAATTTAGAGAAAAAACCCGTAATAAATCAATGCTTCATAAATGAAAATGATTAGGTTTTTGAGCGATAGGATTTATTTTAGTTCCTTTGATTTCCTTTTTACTAAATTTTATAATTAGTCAAATTTCAGGAATATTTGGTAGTGGTTTTTTTGGTATAGCTGAATTAACTGGTAAAGATTGAATTTATTATGAAGGATTATTAAAATTTAAAATAGAAAGTTTTAATACTAATATTTCTAATTGAATAAATGCATTAGAAAATTTAGATCCTAATTTAGGTTATGATGTAAAATTAATTAATATTTTAAAAACAAAATTAATTAGTATTCAAACAGAATTATTACAAATTAAAAATTTATTAGTAGATGTATTTGATGAACAATCAGGAATATTGAATAGTGGTATTTTGAAACAAATTCAAGAACTATTTATAAGAATAGAAAAAGAAATATCAAATCTCAAATCTGATTTTTCTTCTAATGAATCACTTTTCCCATTATTGAATATGGGTACCGAATCAGGTGAAACTTATTTTAATTTATTCTTAAATTCTTTTTCAGAAATGAATAATATTGCTATTGGTGATTTTAAATTTGAAAATAATGATAATAAAAGTTTGTCATTAGGTAATTTTATCATTAGAGGAATTGATGGTAATGTTACAGGTGCTTATATTCCTGAACCATTAACTATCCAATTGAGTAAATTAATTTATGGATATGAATTATGAGAATTATTTCCACCTAGCTTTATAGGTGGTTCAGTAGGAATTTTTGATGGAGTTAAATTGTTCTTTAATGCAATTGAAAATATTTGAGGTTTTCTATCAGATTTAAAAAAACTTTTTCAAATGATATTAGGGACATTGTTTGTAGCAGTAATATTATCTTCATTTTTAGGAATAATATTGATGCTATCAAAAAGACTTTTTGAATTTATGGCATTAATTCTCATAAGTCCTGTGGTTTTAGCAAATGGAATAAATGATTCAGGTTCTAAATTTGAATTATGATTTAAAACAATTTTGGGAAAACAATTTTTAGTTCTATCAATTGCATTTGCAATAAGTATTTTTAATTTACTTATTATGCCTCTTTTAAGAGCATCAGATGAAATATTTACAAACATTGATATATTTGGTCCTATTAATGGTATTCCAGCATTTATAGCTCGACTAGTTTTAAAAGGTTTAATGTTAATAGCTTCAAGTATTGCTATGACTGAATTCATTGAATGATTGAATACAATTTTAAATGCCGATTCAAAAATAACTGCAGTTGGTAAAGGTTTTATTAAAAGAACATCTAGTTCAATTAACTCAAAAGCAAAAACTTTTTCAGAAAGCGATATAGGAAAAAATATCAAAGCAGAAGCAATGTCAAGAATTAAATCAAGAAGAAGATCAAGATAGGAGAGAAAGATGAACAATTTAAAAGAAATAGATGAACAAGAATTCAAAATAATTCCTGAACCAATAAAAATAGCTAGAAAGACAAAAATAATTTTTAATTTAGATTTTATGGATATTGGTATATTTTCTTTGAATTTACTTTTGTGAGGAGTAATTTATATTCCTTTAATAATCACAGGGTTAAATGATCATAGTAAAGAAATTGAAAAATGAATTGGAATTGGTATTTTAATATTTTCATTTTTAATATCATCAATATTAATTCTAGAAATATTTGATATGAAACTTTATAAATTTATTTATAAATTTGTTTCTAAAATATTCAAAAAAAATGTAATTAGAGATTTTAAAACAATTAAGGAAATTGATAAGAATACCTTTTATTTAAATGATGAGAACAATACTATTCAAAGTGTTTTCCGTCTTTTAGGTAAAGACACAACATTTATTTCTAATTATGACTTTAAAAAAATCTATAAGTATTTGTCACTATTCCTTAAAGAAAATGATGAAATAAGTTTTTTAAAAATGGATGGAAATATAGAAATAGATAAATCTATTGATTTTCTAAAAAGTCTTAAAAATCCTCAATATCCTAAAAGCATTAATGATGAAATAGATAATAATTTAAAATTATTAAAAAAATTAAATGAATCATCAGAAAATTCTTTACAAGTTAAATATTTTTTAGTTATTAATAATACAAAACATGATGATCATTTTAAAATAAATGAAATAAAACAAAATTTGAATCTTTGTGGATTGAATATTATTGAACCTAATTTAAAAGAAATAGAAGAATTAGAAAAGAACATATATTTTAATAATGCCCATGTTAAAGAAAAATGAAAATATTTAATCAAAACAGAAAAAATATTAAAAGGAGACAGAGATGAAACATAATAAAATTAATACTTATTTAGCTTTCATATCTATATCTCATTTTCCTGAAGAAGTTGAGCGAGAATGATTAGTTCCTTTATTAAATTTAAAAGGTTTATCAACAAATATTTTCATATCAACATGAAAAGATTCGGATTTGAACAAAAAATTAAATTTAATCATAAATGAATATGAAATTAAAAGTCAAATTGAAAGTGGTGATTCAATTAAAAATGCTAGAAACTTTTTTAATTTTGAAGCTTTTTCATATGTTGCTGAAGAAATAGCTATTGGAAAGAAACTTAGAAAAGTTCAATCAATTTTAAAAATAGAATCTCCTAGTCAAGATGAAATGAAAATTGCAATAAGAAAAATTTCAAAACAACTTAGAAGAAGTGGTTTTCAATTTACTAGATTAGTTTTTAATCAACTTAATGCTATGAAATCATTCATACCTACTAATCAACAAATGATTAAGAATATTGAAGTCGATGTTCTTGATGAAGTTTTTGCTTTTGGTTATCCATTTGTTTCACAAGAATTAATTCATGAAAAATCGCTACTTTTTGGTTTAGATGAAAATAAAACTCCTGTATTTATTGATTGAAAATTAATAAATACAGAAAAACCATCTTCATCAACAATAATAATTGGAAAAACAGGTGGTGGTAAATCTACTACTTGTCAAAGAATTCTAAAAAATCAAATACTAGAAAATCAATACAAAATATATGTTATTGATCCAGAAAATGAATATGGAAATCTATTTGAATCTCTTGGAGGTAAATCAATAATCATTAATGATCCTAAATATGTAATTAATCCATTTGATTTAGGATTGAACTTTAATGAAGGAAATATTCCTAGTAATGAAGAAATAGATAAAGCAATTAATAATAAGAAATTCTTTTTTGAAAGTTTTTTTAAAACTGTTTTTAAAGACAAACTATCAGATGATAAAATTGCAATTCTTGTTCAATCTGTTTATGAACTTTATGGAATCTGAAAGGATGAAGAATTTATATTTTCAGATTTAACTGAATACATAATTAACCATCCATTTTATAAAAATGAAGAACATTTAATTCAGCAATTAAAGATCTTTTCTTTTGATGGAGTTTTTGCAAGTCTTTGAGATAAAAAAACAACTCTTAAAATGGATTCTAATTATATGGCATTCCAATTTAGAGATTTATTAGCTAAATCATCATCTAGTATTGGAAAAGCTCAAATATTCTTAATATTGCAACACTTAAATAATGTTGTTCTTAATAATAGAGATAATAGAGATAAATCTAATTTATTAAAGAATAAAGGTATTAAAGATACCTTTGATTTTAACCAAATGAAAAAACTAAATTTATCACAATTAGAAAAAATAATTAAATCATGTGGATATTTATCAATAGATGAAGCTTTTATTGATCTTGATTCTAAAAGATTCATCAATATTGTTATTGATGAAGCCCATTTACTTTTAGATGAAAAATATTTAGATATAGTTCAATTTACAAATGAAATGTATAAAAGAATTCGTAAATATAATGGAATGATGACTCTAATAACTCAAAATATTTCAGATTTTTATGAAAAAGATTCAATAAGGGCTTATACAAAACCATTGGTTAATCAAGCTCAATACATTCTCTGTCATCATATTGATGGAAATGAAATAAAAGCTATTGATGCATTATTATCAGAACAAAATGGTCTATCAAATAAAGAAAAAGAATTCCTTATGAACGCTAGACCAGGACAACTATTATATTTATCTAATAATATTAGAACAAAAATAAATGTTCAAAAATAAAAGAAAGAATAAAAATGGAAACAAACATAACATGAATAATTTTAGTAATTACAGGAGGTTTTTTAATTAGTTTATTTTTCTTAATATATTGACTTATTATGAAAAATAAAAAGAAAGCAAATAAATATAAAAATTCTAAAAAAATGAACTATAAAGACTTTTATAAATTACAAAAAGATAATATTGCAAGTACTAAAAATTTTGGAAACTATAATTCAGGTTTGCTAATTGGTTCAGGTGTTGCTAGAAAAAATAAAATAAGTACATTTAATCCTGATTCTAAATATGGATATGAATCTGATATGGAAGCTTATCTTTTACCCGAAGGTCATGGAATTTATTTCGGTTCTTCAGGTTCTGGTAAAACTGATAATGTAATTGTGCCAAATATTCTTTTAAATGCTCACTCAAAAGATAAACCTTCAGGTGTAGTTTTTGATCCAAAAGGCGAACTTTATCAAAAATTAGCACCTTATTTAAGATCAGTTGGATATAAAATAATTAATATTAACTTAAATGAAACAAGTAAATCTCATAGATGAAACCCCTTTCAATTTGCTTTGGACTCATCAGTAGAATATATTAAATATGCTTTAATAAACTCAAAAATTAATGATAATATGATTTCAAGAATTGTTAATTCTGAGAAAATAGAAAAAAAGAATTCAGCATTTTCATCTGTTGAAGATACAATAAGGATTTTAATTGAGATTGGTTCTGGATCTGAAAAAAATGTTTGAAGTAGTAACTCAAAATCATTATTCTTATGTACAGCTAGAGCACTTATTGAACAAATATCATCTATATCTTATGAAAAAGTTATTAGCTATCAAAAATATAAAAATATAGAAATAAATAATGATAATTTATCAAAAATTAAAGAAGAAATATTTAATGATAAAGAATTAGATTCTTTAATTAGGGAAGAATTTTTAAAATTTAATCTTAAAAATATTCTTGAATTAATTATGGATACTCCAAAAAATAATTTTTTGAAATTTTGTCAAAATCAAGGTTGAAATGAATATGTTGGTATATTCCAAAGTAACGATGATCAATATGGTTCATTCAAAATTGGTATTTCAGCTGCTGTTGAAGCAATTGCAGGATTAGACTTTGAAGATTTAATAGCAACATCAGATTTTAAATACGATGATTTTATTGATAAATCAACAATTATGTTTATTGATATACCAGCAACAGCTGAAACCAAAAAAACTATTGCTGCTATAATGGTTGAACAAATTTATAGTTTTTTATCTATGAAAGCAAAAGATTGTAAAGGCGGCGCTCTTCCAAGACCATTTTATTTTTATTTAGAAGAATTAGCTAATATCCCTAAAATGAATTGTGTAAAAACAATTTTAACTTTAGGTAGGGGTATGAGAATTTTTGGTATGTTAATTATTCAATCTATTCAACAATTAGAAGTTATGTATGGCAAAGAATTTTTACCAATTTGTTGAGATTCAACAATGGTTAGAGTTTATTTATTAGCTCAGGATAAAGAAGTTCTTAGCAGAATATCAGATTCTTTTGGACAAGAAATAGTTAAAAAAGAGAATGGAGAAGAAATCCAAATGAATATAATAACACCAGAAGAATTAGCTAAAATACCAATTGGAACTGGTTTAGTTATGTTAAGTCGAAAAGATCCTATTTACAACAAATTTGCATCTCTAGAAAATTATGAATTCTATTGATCATGATTAAGAAAGAATATGACTGATAGCAAGGAAAGTTCTACAGACAAAGGAAATAGAAAAATAAAAAAGAAAACCTCTGAAGAAATATCTAATAAGTCTAAAATTATGAATCAAATTTATACACCAGAAAATAAGTTACCTAAAATACAAAATTTTATTAATGATTCAGTAGAAAATTTAATTAATAAAAAATCTAACAAGATTATCCCCCTATTTTTAAAAAATCTTTTTTTCGAAAATTCAAATGAAGAAATAATTGAAATATTACAAAGACTAGAAAAAGATCTTACTTCATATACCGATTCTATAGATGAGATAACCAATGAACAAGTTAATAGCAAATTTTTAGAAAAATTCAATATCTATCTAAAAAATAATAAAAGATTGATAAGCATTGAATTTACTTTATTTGTAAATAAAATAAATCAATCAATAAATAGCAACCAAAAACTAAATTCTGAGTTATTAAAACCATATTTAAATGAAGAAGATAGAAATAAAATTTGAAATATATTTTGTGAAAAAATGCAAGCTGATTATGATAATGAAATAAAAGATATATTCTATGATTTTTTAAAAATAAAAAACAACTATCTAAAAAATAATATTAATGATTTAAAATTCTAATTAAAATACTTTAATTTTGCAATGTATCTAAATTAGTTTTTGATAGAGAAAGAGAATTTATTAATAAATCAAATTTCTTTAAAAAAATAAGAAAAAACATAACTAATATAAATAATTATTTACTTATAAAAATAGAAATGAGAAATTATGAGTAGATTAGAATTATTTAAATCATTAATAATATCGAAAAATGAATTATTAAATCCTGCTTTATTTTATGAAACAGGAATCCCATATCGAAATGATTCATCAGATTGATGAGGATATTGTAAAGAAAATTTGTCATATGCTAATAAAAAATTAAGAATATTTGTTATTTTTTTACGATGAAACAAATGATACTTATTGATATATTAAATCTAGAGATGCTTCTTTTCAGATGATTCATATCTTAAACAGAAACAAAGCGAAATTTTAATAGATGAATCTATAGGTTTATTAAAAAGAGAATTATATTTTGAATCTAGTACTATATTCATAATTGATGTTGTCTTATTAGAATTATTAGTTCATAAAAATTTAGATATGGATAATGAAAATTATATATTAAATAAAGAGTGTCAAGAACTCATTTTAAATAAAATGAACAATTTCTTTAACCAAGAAAGTGCATATTTATAAATTGTCAAAGTTTATAAAATGGGGAATCAATTAAATGGACTTGTAATATACTTATCTCCAGAAAAATGAGAATATTGAGATGAATTATTTGGTAAACAGAATTGAGAAAATAATGAATGAAGGGGTATTAAGTGAAACTAAACTAAATAGTGATTGTGATCATGAATATTCCAAAACATTTATTTTAAGAACAAAATTCCAAAAAAAATATTTTTCTAATGAATACAAAGAAAATTTTGAAAGAGACAATAATAATATTTGATATCATTATCTATATGATAAACCAAAATAAAGTATTATAAATTACTAATAAAAAATTAAATATTAAAAATTATTTATATATGTGATAAAATATAATTGTTGGTTAAAAGTAAAATATTATTTCTAAAATTTTAGAAATAATATTTTAATAACTATTCTTAAAAATCAAAAATTATTTTGATTGCAAATAAAAATTCATTTATAGATTTTAGATATTCATTTTTAAAAATATTTTGGTTATATTAATAAATTCGCTTTTCTAAAATAAATAAAGTTATAATAGACTGAAAATTTCTTCTCTCTATAAAACACACATACTTATCATTATTTCGATGAAAACTATTGTAGTTCATTAAAATTATAATGACTTATCAATATATATTTCTTTATAAGAATATTCTAAATTTTGTAATGAATTTTTTAAAAAAATAAAACTCTTATAGTGATATTAAATAAGATTATAAGCAAGATAATAATAAAAAGAGATAAAAATGAAACCAACAAATAAAATAAAAATTTTTTCTTTGGAATTAGAAGAAATTGAGTTAATAACTATAGAATTATTTAAAAAATATAAAATAAATACTGAATCTGATGAAGAAATTAAAAAAATAGTCTCTTTAGCAGGTGAGAACTTAAAAAAATTTCATAGCATAGACATTTTTTCTTTTCCTAAAAAAGAAATTGAATTTTTTATAGATTATGTTAAAGATTTTTTAAAAAATAGGTTAATTCAACCTCCAAAACAAATAATTGGACTAAAAAATGATGACAATATTGATTTGGAAGAAATTTTTATTAAATTCAATAGAGATGGAAAATAAAATTATGAATTTTTTTTCAAAACATAAAATCCTTCTTTTTTTGTTTATCCCTTTAATACTAGTTTCTAATCAACATTATTTTAATAATGTTGATATATCTAATAAGATATCTATAAATAATCATTCAGAAATCAAAAAAAATAATTCAGAAACAATCATAAACAATAAGATTATATTAAATTCTTTTGATTGAAATTCAATCTTATCTTCAATTGAAGCATATTCAAAAATATTCGAAAATTTTCATGATCAAGAAGTTCTTAAAGAAAAATGAAAAGAAGTAAAAAATAATGAATTTTTATTTCTAAATAATTTTGAAGTTATTAAGCTAAATAAGATATTTATTGATAATTCTGATTTTTTAAATACAAATACTTTTATTGATTATAAGTCATCAATGGATACAAGTAAATTAACTGAAGGAAATTCTCCTTTACCTTTATTAACGACTAATTTCAAAGAAACAATTTTTTTTATAGATATGATATCTAAATTGTTTGTTCAAACAAGAATTCCTTCAATATCATATAGTTTTAATAATGAAAATTCATTAGCTTATTCTTTAAATGATTTATCTAGAGGAAATCCTGAATTAATTATGTTTTCTGAAAATTTTGAAAATATTTATGGTTCAAAAGCAACAATAAAAATTACAGATTTTGAAAAACCAGTTCCTGAAGGATATTATATTTATGAATTTTCTGAAATATTTAAGAAAAATTTTAATTTTATTCTAGATATTAATAATAATATTGTTTCTTTTGAGGATAATAAAACTCCTGGTTATATTCCTATTTTTGCACCAATATCAATATTCTTAAATGAAAAAATTATAACTTCTGATAATAAGTTAATCTTTGATAATGTAAATACTATTTTAAGTAAAGTAATTAACTCTCAAAAAATAATTACTCAGATTGAGAGTGAACTTGAGAGTGATCCGCTAAATTCTCAAAATTTTTTAAATAGTGGGAATTTAATTTTAATAATAGCTTTACCTATTAGTCTTATTTTAATATTGATTGCAATGATTTTATTAATTAAAAAGCGGGTTTCACCAAATTCAAAAAAGGAAAAATTTTAAGAATGAATAAAAAATATAAAATATTCTCATTAACAACAATATTATTAGGTTTATCAGTTATTTCATCAATACCTATAATTAAAGCATTCACTGTATTGAATAAAAATAGCTCTTTAAATAAATTAGAAGAGAATGAAACAGAAGTTATTGTAAGAGAAGATATTAATACTTTTTGAAAGGATGAAAATTACTCAAAATTAGTTTTATACAATGCTGATTGAGAAAATGAACTAACTTCTGATGATACTTCAGACATCGGTGGATTTTCCAAGACATTTAAAATAAATGCTCGTGATATAATTAAAATTCCAGATGGTTTTCTTATTGAAAAAAAGAATAACAATTTGAACTATAAAATAAAAAGTAATAAATTAGATGAACCTCTTTTATTTGAATTATGGTATGATCCTATGACAGGAAAAACAGGAAAAACAGATAATGAAAATAAAAATTGAATGGCTGCGTATAATCATGGTTATATTTGAGAAACCAGAATATTTAATCCTAAACTAAATCTATCTGAAGTATCTTCTTCAACATTTAGTTCAAAGACACTTTTGAGCAATAAAAGCACAAATATTTCATCAATTTTCAATCTAGTAATAGATAATCAAGAAGGAATTATAATTCCAAATGCTAATCCAAATTGAACATGGGAAGATCAACCAAATCCTTTTAATCCTCCCTGAGGATTTAGGAAAAGGTTATTTCAACCTAATGGAGGTAAACCACTATTTAAATCTCTTATCAGAAATATTCATCCTTTAAATAATGATATTATTTTTCTTAATCAAAATATGGAAAAAAGAATACTGAATAGTTTCTTAAAATTTAATCCTAAAATAAAACTAAATGAAGACAATTTAGAAAATGATAAAATTTTAAATTTAAAAGATTTAGAAAATAATAAAATGCCTGTTTTATTTTTATTAGATAATAATTTAAATTTATTAAAAGAATTATTTGATATTTTTCAAATTTCTGAAACATATAAAACTTGAATTTCTAAAAAAGATGAAGATAATTGATCTGGTGTTCAAAATATTTCTCCAGAAGAAGCTAAAAGAGTTTATCAAGATATTTTAAATTTTAAATTTTCTAATCTAGAAAATATAAAATCAGTTACTCATTCGATAATGTCAAATATAACTCCGATTAAATTAATTCCAGGAATTTTAAATTCTTCAGCATCCAATAAATTATTCAATAAATTAATTAATGATAATTTATTAGATGTATCAGTTACCTCATTTAAAGAAATATCATTAGAAAAATACTCTTATATATATAAAACTATTGTTGGTTTTTTTGCAACTAAAGATATCAAAATAAATTTAAGTAGAACAATGTTAAATACAACTCAAGAAATTAAAGATATTTTTATTTGAAAAGATGGAAAATTTATTGATAACAAAAAGATATGACGTTCTCTTTTAGAAAGACCAAGTGATGTTGAAGTTAGTCAACTTAATTTCAAAATAAATGGATTAACTACTTTAGATAGAACTCCTATAGATAAAAATAAATCAACAAATTTAATATCAGAAAATTTTTTGATAAATAATATAGATTTTAATTTTTTTATAAAATATCGAGTTGATGGTCAAAATTGAATTGGCGGTTTAGAAAATAATGATAGTGCTTTTAATATAAAATTAAATGAATCAGTTGAAAATATTATTGGAGCAAAATATATTTATACTGATGAAAAAAATCAAAATTTTAATATTGGATTAAATAATAATCCTTTAGGAGATATCATTCAAAATGATTTCTTCAAGAATAATATTATTAATGAAATTAATAAAGTTTTAAGAACAAGAAATTCAACAACAAATGTAATTGAAATAAATAGTTCAAGTAATAATAATTTATTTGGGGTTGGTGTTAAAGGCAAAAATGAAGCTATTGCTTCAGTAGGATTAGAAAAATGAAAGAATGTTTGATCTAAGTTTAATATTCCTTTAGTTTCAGAAAATGATAAATTTAATCCTAGTAATATACCAGTAATTTTAGTAAATAATTTAGATGGAATATTTTATAGCTACATAAAAATAAATAATTGAATATTAGAAGATGGTTCTTCTAATTGAATTTCTGATA
>CAMQZA010000003.1 GCA_947039545.1 uncultured Ureaplasma sp.
ATCAATTTTTTCTTCGATTACTTCATCAATTTTTTCTTCGATTACTTCATCAATTACTTCTTCGATTACTTCATCAATTTTTTCTTCGATTACTTCATCAATTTTTTCTTCGATTACTTCATCAATTTTTTCTTCAATTACTTCATCAGCTTTTGTTTCAACTGCTTTAGCATTTTTTTCTTTAACTACTTTAGCAGTTTTTGTTTTAATTACTTTTGCAGATTTTGTTTCGATTACTTCATCAATTTTTTCTTCAATTACTTCATCAGCTTTTGGTTCAACTACTTTAGCATTTTTTTCTTTAACTACTTTAGCAGGTTTTGTTTCAATTACTTCATCAACTTTTGTTTCGATTACTTCATCAGCTTTTGGTTCAACTGTTTCACTTGATTTTAAAATAGCATCAAGCATTAATGAACCATTATTATCCATTCAATATTTTTTTGATTCAATATTACTAAAAATAGTTGGGTCACTTACAAGTGATATTAAAACTATTTTATTTTTATTAATATATTTTTTTAAAAATTTAATCGCTTTTGATGATGTAATAAGTGGAAAGTTTTCGAAAACAATAATTTGTTTACATTTTAAAACTGCTTCTAGTAATAGAATAATATTTTTCTTATTTTCACTAATTTTATTTTCATTAAATTCATCAGTCTTTTTTTCAATTAATGTTTTGATTTGAAAATTTTCATAAAAAGAATTCATTCTTTCTTTTGATAATTTTTCATTTCTTTCATTAGCGTTGTTAGCTGCTTCAAGAACATCTTTAATTGTAATATTTGGCATGAACTTAGTGGTAAGTGAAGAAGCATAGTAGATACTATCTTTTAATTCTTTTTCACTAACTTCGATTCCATCTAAAAGAATTGATCCGCTATCAATTGTTTCATTACCAGTTAAAATCTTAGGAAGTAGATTAACTATTTCTTTGTTTTCTGAACAAATAACTGTTAATTTGTCAAATGGAAAATCAATTGATAAATTATCAAATATAACTTTATCTGTTGATTTATCAGTATGTTTAATATTTTTTATTTCAAATGATTTGATATTACTTGCACTCATTTCTAGCCTTTTTTCTTTCTCTAATTAATAATGTCTTTAAATACTATATAAATTATATTTTATTTTTAACAATATCAATATATTTCTTAATTAATTTTTTTAAATCTGGGATTGACTCAGCTTTAACAATATCTGCTATTTTGCTATTAAAAATGATTGTTATTTCTTTATCATAGATATTTTCATCAAAATCTAAAATGTGATTTTCTATTCGATAATTATTATCAACCACTGTTTTTGGCTTACCTATAAAAGTTAATGAGGGGTAATTTTTATCGTTATAAAGTGTTGTTGTGTAATAAACACCATATTTAATATTGATGCAATTATTATCTATTTCTAGATTAGCTGTTGGATAAAGAAATTCAGTACCGAATCTATTTCCTTTTTTAACAACATTAGAATATGAATAATTTTTAACTAAAAGTTTATTAGCATTTTCAATATTGCCATCAATAATTAATTTTTTAATATTAGTAGATGAATGATCTTTTAATAAACTTATGATGTTAACATCAAAATCTTTTTTCAAATATTCAGCATGTGAATGGTCATTACCAAAATAAAAATTATCACCAACAACAATTTCTTTTGGTGCACTCTTAATTAAAAACTCATCAATAAATCTTTGAGCAGAATAATCTTTAAGATCTAAATCAAGACAAATAACTTCTTTGATATTATTTTCTTCTAGAGTTTCTATTCTTTTTTCAAAGCTATAAAGTGGTTTTGTTTTTGAAAAAATACTCTTAAAAGTTAAAACTACAATTGGATATTTAGCGCTTTCCATTATTTTTAAATGACCAAAATGAAAAGCATCAAAAAACCCGATAACTAATGTTTTATCTTTTAAATCAATCATCTCATTATAAATTTTCATTAATTAAACTTTCTATCTTAACAGCATCTTCAATTTTAAAATCACCACTTCTTGTTCTTATTAAATTAATTAAAGTAGCATATGTATCTAATTTAATTCCAATATCATTACTAAAACTTCTTATATAAAAGCCTTTTGGAACAGTCATTCTTATTTCTAAAATATTATCTTTAAAATCTAATATTTCATATTTTATAACTTTCATTGTTCTTGGTTCTATTACAACATCAATGTTTTTTCTAGCATAATCATAAAGTGGTTTACCATTCTTTTTGATAGCTGAATAAATTGGAGGGTACTGCTCATGATTATTTAAATAATATTCTAAAATATTTTTTATATTATCAATCTCAATAATTTTATCACTCCTATTAATAACATCACCTTCTAAATCATAAGTTGTTGTATTAAATCCGAATTCAATTTTTGCAATATATTCTTTTTCATCTACTAAAAATTTTGATAATAATTTTGTTCCATTATTAATTCCAAGAACTAAAACACCAGTAGCTAAAGGATCAAGAGTTCCTCCATGTCCTACTTTTTTTACTTTAAGAATTCCTTTTACTTTTTGAACAACATCATTGCTTGTTCAATTTTTAGGTTTATTAATTATTAAAATTTCTTCCATGAAAATGTTTTTATCCTTTATTCTTTTTTATTTTTAAACTTATTTCATTCATCAAAATTATTTTTAATTCCAAAACTAATACTATTTAAAAGGTCTTTGTCAAAATTTTCAATTTCCATATCTTTAATAAAATCAATTGTTTCTTCATCATATTTTCTTTCACTTAAAAGTGAAAGAACCAAATTATTATATTCAGTAATTTTATTAACAATATTATATTTTTCAATTAAATCATTAACAATAATAAAATTTTCTTGATTCTCATTTTCAAGTAAATATAAATTAATTAATGTTTGACCAATTCAAAAATAATTTTCAAAGCAAATAAATATTTCATAAAAGTTAGTAACGTTATTCTCAATACTTTTTATTAAAGAAGTGAAATCAAATTCAAAATTTAAAAAGTTATCATTAACTTCATCATGAGATTTAGCATCAATATTATTAATAATATGAGCTTGAGCTTTATCTAATAAAGTTTTTTTAAAGTTAAATAACTTAGAAAATTCAACTATATCTCCTTCTAAATCTTCATTAAATAAAATATCACCATAATGATATTCACCTTTTAATCTAATTAAAAGAATATCTATTGTTAAATCAAGGATAGAAAAATATTTTTTAATATCAAAATTATTTTCATTATTAAATATTTCAGGATTAAGAAATTTTTCAAATTTACTAATCTTTTCATTTTGAATTTTATTTAATTCATTAATTTTTAAAATACTTGTTGAAATTTTATTCTTATTTAAAACAAAATCAATTGAATCAATAAATTTTTTATCTTCAGAATATATTAAGTCATATCCATTTAAATAAATAAAAGTTTTAAGTTCATTATTAAAAGTCTTACTACTATAATCACCTAGAAAAAAATCTTTAAATATTTTTTTTAAAATATCATCAATATCTATCAAATTTAATTTTTGATACTTATTAATAAGAAGAACATATTCATTATTTGAAATATTATTTATTTTAGACATTTTTTACTCCGAATCACTCTTTTAATAATTAAATAAAATTATCAAAGTAATATAAAATATATTATATAAAATATAAAGAAAAGCATATTAAAAATATGTTAATATTTCATATATGAGAAAATTAGTTGGTAACATAATCAAGGCTGATAAAATCTTCAATATGGTTGAAGATGGCGACAGAATATGTATTGGAATTAGTGGTGGTAAAGATTCAATGGCTTTATTATTTGCTATGAATTTGTATAAAAATATTTTAGCTAAAGAAAATATTTTTATTGAAGTAATAGGCGTTCATTTAAAAATGAACTTATGTGCTCTTGATTATACTGAGATTACTGAATTTTGAAAAAAGAAAAATATTGAGTTTTATATTGAAGATACTCATATGGGAGAAATCCTTAAAAAGAATATGAAAAACAATCGACTTCAATGTTCACTTTGTTCAAAAATGAAGAAAGCAATTCTAATTGATGCTGCTAGAAAATATAATTGTAATAAGATAGCAATGGGGCATCATGCTGATGATGCTATTGAAACAATGTTCTTAAATTTAATTAATGAAGGAAGAATAAGTACGTTCAAACCAAAGATGTATTTAGATAGATCTGAAATTTGATTTATAAGACCCTTTATAACTTGCAGAGAAAAAGATATAATAAAAGAAGTAAAACAAACTGATTTACCGATTCTACCTTGTAGTTGTCCAATGGAAGGTTTTACCCAAAGAGATAAAGTTAAAGATTTTTTACAAAAAGAATTTTATAATGATAAAAAATGAAAAACAGCTTATAAAAGTTTCTATATTAGTTTATTCAATGGAAAAGAAGCTGATTTATGATTTATTGATGATGATAGAAAAATTATTGATGAAGATATAAGACAAAATGGCATGAAAGGCAAAAAATAATTATGAAAAAAATATATGATACTATCGATGAAATAATTAATAGAAAATTTAGTTCTAAGAATAATGGATATGATCCTGCTGAAGTTGATAAAACATTAGATGAAATTTTTGATATGTTTGCTAAATATGAAAATGAAATAAATTTAAAATTTAGTGAATATGATGAAATTTCAAATGAAAATGAAAAACATAAAAAGAAAATCATTGAACTTGAACACCATGTTAAAAATTTAAAAGAAGAATTACACTATTTAAATGATTCAGGTGTTGGTTTCCATAAACTAAAAGAAGATATCAATAGTTTAAGAAAACAAGTTGATGATAAAGATTTACAGAAAAAAAGAAAATAAGATCAATGATTATTAAACATGGAATAGATATCACTTCTATTAATAGAAGTGAATTTAGAAATGAAAAATTATCTGAAAAGTTACTGCATAAAAATGAATTAGATTTATTTTTATTAATTAAAGATGAACATCTAAGAATTAGATTTTTAGCAGCTAGATGAGCTTTAAAAGAAGCTATCTTTAAATGCTTTGATGGTGAAATAACTTCTTTCAAAGATCTTAATATTGAGAAAACAAAAGCAAACAAACCATTTTGCTTTTTTAATAATATTTATGTCGATCTTTCTCTGTCGTATGAAAATGAATATGTAATGGCTTCTGCTATAAGGATTGAATAATGATTAATATATCTAGTTTAAAAAATGATTTAATAAAAGGTATTTATAAATCAACAAGAAATGGTTTTAGCAAAGAAATTGTTATAGAGTCTTATAAAATGATTAAAGAAGCTTTAAGCAACTCTAACGTTAAGATTAAACATGTTTTATTAACTCAAGAACTATATGACAAAGATAAAGGTAAATATAATACTGATTTTTATGAAAAGATAATTATTTGTCCTTATCATGTTATTGAAAAAATTGCTTTTTCAATAACTCCTCAAGAAATAATAGCTATTGGTGAAGTTAATTTTGAATCTTTTGAAATCAATAATGATCAAAACTATTTAATTTTAGAAAATATCTCAGACCCTGGTAATTTAGGTAATATTATAAGAACTAGTGTTGGATTCAATGTTAATAAAATTTTTATTTCAAATAATTCTACAAGTTTATATAATAATAAAACAATTAGAAGTTCAATGGGAGCTTTATTCAAAATAAAAGTTAACTATTTTTCTTCGTTTAGTGAAATTGATAAATTATTAAAATCAAATAATGTTATTTCAATAGCTAGTTTAGTTAATGAAAAATCTGAAAGTATTGATGATTTTAAAATTGAAAAAAATAAATCATATGCACTTATTTTAGGTAATGAAACAAATGGAGTTGAATTAAAAACTCAAAAATTAGTTGATAAAAATATTTATATTCCTATTTCAAAAAATATTAATTCTTTAAATGTTAATTCTGCTGCTGCTATTTTAATTTATCAACTTTTAAAAAAATAAAAGTATTTTTATTAATTATCAATCTATTTAATTTCTAAGGAGATTAAAAATGAAAAGAATAATTAATAAAGAAAATATTTTTGCTGGAGCTGCTGCTAAAAAACCGAAACCACCACCAGCAATGTTTTCACAACAAAAAATGTTAGACACAGCTATTGCTGGAAGTTTACTTGGAACTGGTATTGATGGGATGATGAACTTGTATGCACAATCTGTATATTATAATAATCAATATGCTCCCGATAGATTAAATCCATATACAGGTGGTGCTAATTCATATGCTAGAATTGGCGCTTATAAAGGTAGATCTAATATGGGATTTGGCGGTGTTTACTAATGATTAAGTTATCAGGTATTGCTAAAATATTTAAAGGTATGACTCCATTAGGAGCTGCTACAGTTGCTGGATCTGCTTTAAGTATTTTAACTAGTGTTGTTGGTTCAAGTATGAATATTGGTTATAATTCAAAAATATCTAAAGATGTTTTATATGCTTCTAAAAAAAGAGTTGATACTTATTTTAATCAACAAGGCGAGCAAATGAATCATTAAAAATAGTAAAAAAAAAATAACAGATAATCTGTTATTTTTTTTTAAAATATTATTCAGCAACCATAACTAATGTATGTTTAATAACTTTACCTTCTTTTTTAAAGCCTTTCATCATAACTTTAGCAACAGTATCAGGAGGGAAACTAGTTCCTGGCATAAATCCGAAAGCTTCCATTAAATCAGGATCTAACTTATCACCCTCTTTAACATCAATAGATTCAACACCTAGTGATATTAATAAATCATAGAACATTTGACTAATCATATCAAATCCACTTAAATAAGATTGAATAGCTGGGTCATCAGGAGAATTTAAAATAGTTGATTCTAATAATGCAGCTGGTTCTAAGAATTGAAGTACTATATCTTCAAATATTTTTCGTTTAGCTTTTGCAATTTCAGCTTTTGAAGTTTCTTCAAATTTAACAATTTTTTCTTTAATAGCTTCTTCAATAGCAGAGTTTTTAGAAGATAACATTTCTCTTAATTCTTCATTTTGTCTTGATAATTCAGCAGCTTCTTCTCCACTACTAGAATCATTGTTATTTTGAAGTTCTTTAATATTCGCTTGTAATGCTGATATTAATTGTGAATTTTCAGAATTAGTAGACTCTAAACGTTCTTTATCTTTTTTTACAGCGTCAAGTTCATTACTAGCACCAGCATGAACTTTTAAAAGTTCAATAATACTTTTACTATTTTCTAATTGAATATTAGCATTTTCTAATTCTAAATTAGCATCTTCAAGTTCTACTTCTAAAGATTTTATATCATCATTTTGATTAGTATTACTAATACTTTGTTCTTGTAATTGTTTAAATTTACTTTCTAATTCTTTATTAGCAAGTTCTAATTTTTCATTTTCATCTTTTAAATAATCATCAATAGCATTACCTGAATTAGCTTTTAGTTGCTTAATCATTTTAACAGATTCAACTAATTTAACCTTGTAAATGTTTTCGTTTTCATCTTTTAATTTGCTGATTTTTTCTTTTTCAAGATTAACTTTATCTAATGATATTTTTTGTTTTTCAACATCTTTTAAAGATTTAGCTAAATCTTTAGAAACATCTTTATTTTTTTGTTCAAGATCAAATTTCATTTCTTCAAAAGTTTTTAATTGTTTTTGTAAAACTTCTTTTTCAGCTATAAGTCTATTAATTTCAAATTGTAAAGAATCATCTCTTTTTTCAATTGCTTTTGAAGTTGAAGCAGATTTCTTAGGAGTTGTTACTTTTTTAACTGGAGCTTTTTTCTCAGGAATAATAGGAGCACCAATGTTTAAAATACTATCTAATTCATCAAGAATCGAAGTCATAGCTGATGAATCTTTGTTATCTTCAAAGTCACCTTCACTAGTTCTTTCTACTTTTTTTGATTTTATTGCATCAACTAAATCCATACCTGTTAATTCATTAGATGTAACAGGATTTTTTCCAGATCTTGTAAGAGTTTTAGGTTTAGCCATTGTTTTTAAATTCCTTTAACAATTCAATATTATGTTTAATTATCTCATTAGAATCGATATTATTAACTTTTTTTAATATTTCTTTTTCTTGAGAAGTATATTTTCTAGTAACAAATTTAATACTTGAATATAAATTTCCATTTTTAAACTGGAGCAGTTTATTATTATTGGTTCTAATACCATGATTAGAAAGTTTTATCTTATCTCCATATTGAGTATAAGGAGATAAATTATAATCAATTAATCCATACGGAGTTGGAATTTCAATTTTTCCACCAAGAATAGCCTTAATAGGATCGACATATATTATATTATATAAATCTAAATTGTGCCGCTGATAATTATTACTTGGTTTTACTTCAATTAATATATCAACTTTAACATCATTATTATTATATGAAATAATATCTTCGTTATTAATTCCAGGAGGAATTTTTATTGTAATATCTTCATTTTTACTGATTGTTCCTTTACCAGAACAAGTAGAACATTTATTTAAAATTGTTTTTCCTTTACCAGAACATCTATCACATACAACTTGTGTTTTTATCATTCCAATTAAAGATTTAACATGTTTAAATAACGAACCATTACCATTACATTGGTTACAAATAATAATATCTTGGGGTGTTTCAGCACATGAACCATTACATGTTTCACATTTAGAAACTTTTGTAACATCAATATTTTTTTCACATCCTAAAATAGATTCAGCAAATGTAATTGTTGTTTTTATAATATTATTTCTATTTTGTTTTCTATTACCAAAATTAAACATATCAAACATACTTGATGATTCAAAATTATCAAAATTTAAACCTATATTATCAAATAAATCTTTAAATACATCAAATGATTCAAAATTATTGAATTCAAATCCTTGATTATTTAAACCATCAGTACCAGATCTATCATAAGAATTTCTTGTGTTAGGGTCTTTTAAAACTTCATAAGCTTCATATATTTCTTGAAATTTTTCAACACTACCTAATTCTTGATTTTTATCAGGATGATATTTCATTGCTAGAGCTCTAAAAGCCTTTTTAATTTCTTCTAGCGAAGCATCTTTAGAAATACCTAATATTTCATAATAGTCTTTACTATTCATTATTTTTCCCTTATTAAAAAATTAAAATAGATTTTTTTTCTCTGCTTTATTAAATGTTTTTAATTGCTTTTTAGCATTTTTAGATGCTTTTCTAGAATTTTTAACCAATTTTAATTCAATAATTAAATCACCAATTTTTAGAGGAGTACTATTTCCTCTTCCTGATATTTTAACAATTTTGTCAATTGGATGATTTACTGGAACAACTATATAAACGAAAGTTTTTTCATTTTCAATTCCATAACCTTTACAGTTATAACAAATATCACTTTCAAGTGCATCGGTACCTAATAAACCTTTTCCTCTACAAACACCACATGTTTTGTATTTATATAGAGGTGAAGCAAGCCTAAAACCGCTTTCTAATTGTTCTTGTGTTATTTCTAAAATTGCTTTTATATTACATTTTTTATTAAAATCAAGTTTTTCTTCAGATGTCAAAAGACTGTTTTTTACAGATTCTCAAGTATCTTCAACGATAATACCAACAGAAATAGTTCCGCCTAATAAATCGTCAATATAAGTATTAAATTTAAAACTTGGATCTTCAATATAAAATTGAAAAGCTAATAATTTACTAGATTTAGATTCGTTTCCGTATTCTCAATCATAATAAGCTCTTATTTCACGATCACCTAAAATTTGGTAACCATCATTTAATAAATAGAATTTTTTAATTAATTCAGGATCATTAGTTTTATCTGGATGTCATTCTCTAGCAAGTTTTTTGTATTGATTTTTAATCTCAACTTCTGAAGCATCTTTTCCAACTTGAAGAATTTTATATCAATCATATTCAAAAATATCTTTTAAACCACTAAATTTACTAGTTTCATTAAAATCTTTTTCTTTTTCGCTCATTTTTTTCCTTAATTTCTATCTTTATTACAAATACCATAATATCACATTATTATTTTTATTTTTAAGTTGAGTATATCTAAATAACAAAATTTATAACTTTTTTGTCTTTTATGATAACTTCTTTAACTTTTTTGCCTTTTATAATCGTTTTTATTGTTATATTTTCCATAGCAAGTTTTTTTATTTCTGCTAATTCAGAATCATTTTTAACGATTAAAATTGCTTTAAACTTTCCATTTATTTGGATCGGAATCTTTACTTCTTCTGAAGAAATAATTATATTTTTATCAAACTCTGGAATTTTTTTCAAACAAATAGAATCTTTGTTTTTTAAAATAACTTCATTTATCTCTTCTGCTAAATGGGGAGAAAATAATGAAAATAATATTAAAAATCCTTCTAATATTTCAAATGAAATTTGTTTTACTTTATAAATATTATTAATAAAAATCATCATTTGAGAAATAGCTAAATTAAATTGCATATTCTCAATATTTTCACTGAAATTCTTTATAAATAAATTTCAATCAGAAATTAATTTTGAATCTAAATCTTTATGATCAATAATTTCTTTCTCTATTTCAAAATAATATCGATAAACTCTATCAAGTCATTTTCTAGTCCCGCTTAGTCCGTTATTATTTCAAGGTAAAGATGAAGTAATTGGACCCATAAACATTTCATATAATCTTAAAGCATCAGCTCCATGTGTTTCAATAATATCATTAGGACTAATTATATTACCTTTTGACTTAGACATTTTTTCGCCATTTTCACCAATAATCATCCCTTGATTAATTATTCTTTGAAAAGGTTCTTTTGTCGGAACAACTTTGATATCATATAAAAATCGATGTCAAAATCTTGCATATAATAAATGTAAAACAGCATGTTCCTGACCACCAATATAAATATCTACTGGTAATCATTTTTCAAAAAGTTTAAATGCTTCTTTTGAATCTAAATCAATATATTCGCCATTATCTTTTTTTAAAATATAAGCTAAATAATATCAACTACTACCAGCTCATTGTGGCATTGTATTAATTTCTCTTGTTAATTTATTATTATTTTCATCAGTAACAAATTTTCAATCATCACATTTATCAAGAGGACTTATTCCTAAATTTATCTCTTTAAAATTATCTACTTCAGGTAAAATTAAAGGTAAATCTTTTTCTAAAATAATTTGATTATTTTCATCAAATAAAATTGGAAAAGGTTCTCCTCAATATCTTTGTCTTGAAAATGTTCAATCTTTTAAGTTATAACGATGCTTTTTATTTAAATTATTTTCATCAATAATTTTTTTAGAATCAATTTTATCATTTTGATCAGTATTCAATTTATTGTGTTTAATAAATTCTGAATTTCAATTTTTCTTATCTGTTAATATAACTAAGTTAAAATCATCTTCATCATTAAGAATATAATCAGAAACAAAAATTGGTATTGTTTCATTATTAATTGAATTGATAACTGAAATATTTGGATTGAATATTTCAAAATTATTAGTTTTTTTTCTTTCTCTATCTGATTTTTTTTCAGTTTTTTTGATGAAATTATTAAATTTTTCGTCTTCTAAGAAAGGTTTTAATAAGTCATTATTAGGTGCTATTAATACAGCTTTAATATTATTAATATTTGAAATATCTTCTTCTTGAATAAAAATATTACTCTTATTACCGTTAATTAAAAATTCTAATTCATAACCTGTTTTTTTACCAATTCATTTTCTTTGAATTTCTTTTAATGATTCTGGTCAGTCAAGTTCATCTAAACCTTCAAGAAGTTTATCAGCGTATTCCGTTATTTTTAAAACTCATTGTTTCATAGGTTTTTTAATAACTGGAAAGCTTCCTCTTTCTGAGACAGGATTATTTTCAGAGTCAAATACAACTTCTTCATTTGAAAGAGTTGTATTTAATTTTTCACATCAATTAACATTAATGTCTCTTATTTCAGCTAAATTATTTTCATATAATTTAGAAAATATTCATTGAGTTCATTTATAATACTTTGGATCAGTTGTATTTACTTCTTTATCATAATCATAATCAAAACCTAATTTAATTAATTGGTCTCTAAAGATTTCAATATTTTTTTTTGTGAAATCTTTTGGATGATTATTTGTATCAATAGCATATTGTTCAGCAGGCAAACCAAATGCATCTCATCCAATTGGATGAAGTACATTAAAGCCTTTTTGTCTTTTATATCTACTAACAATATCAGTAGCAGTATATCCTTTCGGATGACCAACATGCAAACCTTTTCCAGAAGGATAAGGAAACATATCTAAGATATAAAATTTTTCTGAGTTATCATCAATAAATCTATATGTTTTATTTTCTAATCAGTATTTTTGTCATTTCTTCTCAAAAAGATTATGATTATACATTTTAAACTAGTCCCTAAATAATTTTTGATAAATTTCATCATAATTTTTAATTAGATGAACATCTATATCTTTACTTATTTCAAGTGGTACTTCATCAAGAAATCTTTCATCTTCAATAGGAATATAAATTTCTCTAATACCAGCTCTATATGCTGAGATTATTTTTTCTTTAACTCCGCCAATGATACCAACTTTACCTCTTAGTGTTATTTCACCAGTCATTGATAAACTTGTCTTAATTGGTTTATTTTTTAATAAAGATAAAATAGCAGTTGTAATAGCAACACCAGCACTTGGTCCATCTTTAGGAATTCCACCAGAAGGTACATGAATATGAATATCTATTTCTTGAAAATTGATATTTGTTAATTTGAATTTTTCAGCATTAGATTTAACAAAACCAACAGCAACACTTACTGATTCACTCATAGTTTTTTCTAAATTACCAGTAATGATTATTTTACCTTTACCTTTTGAAAAAGAAGCTTCAATAGGTAAAAGATCACCACCAAAAGATGTATAAGCCATACCATTAACAATACCTGGTAAAGAAATATCATCTTTATTAGTAGTATCATATAGGATTTTTCCTAAGTAAGTTTGAACAGTTTTGATATCTATTTTACTTGGTAAAGGTAAACTTTTAAGTTCATCAACAACATATTTTCTTACAATAGTTGATATTTGACGTTCAAGTTCTCTAACACCAGCTTCTCTTGTATAATGATTAATAATAAATTCAATAGCGTCATCATCTCAAGTTAAATCTTCAGATAATAATGCATCTTCTCTTATTTTTTTAATTAAATATTTTTTAGCTATTTCTTTTTTCTCAAAAGGAGTATATGAATTTAATTCAATTATTTCTAATCTATCCATTAAAGCATATGGTATTTGCTTAAAATAATTAGCTGTTGCAATGAACATAACTTGATTAAGGTTGTATTCTTCTTCAATATAATTATCACTAAATTTAGAGTTTTGTTCAGAATCAAGTACTTCAAGCATAGCTGAACTTGGATCACCTTTTTGATCATTTGACATCTTATCAATTTCATCTAATAAGAATAAAGGATTGATAACACCAGCTGATTTCATCCCTTTAATAATTCTTCCAGGCATTGAACCAATATATGTTTTTCTATGCCCTCTAATCTCGCTTTCGTCTTTAACACCACCAAGTGAAACTTTAACAAATTTCTTATTTAAAGCTTCTGCTATTGAATTTGCTAAAGATGTTTTACCAACACCAGGAGGACCAACTAAACAAAGAATAGGACCTCTTAAATTTTTATTTTTAGTTCTAACAGCTAAATATTCTAAAATTCTTAATTTTACTTTTTCTAGACCAAAATGATTTTCATCTAAAACTCTTGCAACTTCAATTAAATTATCATTATCTTCTTGAACTTGTCATCATGGAATATCTAATAATCAATCAATATAAGTGATTATTATTGTATTTTCATTAGAACTCATAGAAGATTCATATTTTGCTAATTCAGATAGAATTTTATCTTTAATAATTTGAGGATATGGGTTTTCACTAACTCTTTTTTTGATTTTTTCAATTTCATCATCTTTTGAATTGATTTCACCTAGATCTTCTCTAATTACTCTAAGTTTTTCACGAAGATAAAATTCTTTTTGTTGTCTAGCTAAATTCTTATTAATTTTTTCATTAATTTCTGAATCAACTTCTGATGATATTATTCCGTTAGGATCTAATAATCTTAAAATTTCATTATAGATAACTTTTAATAAATCAACAGCACTGTTAGTTTCTAATAATTGTTGTTTAACAATTAAAGGGATAGAAGTATCATTGTTTTCAATAAAAATAGCTAATCTATTAGCAAGAATAATAGGATCCATTTTTTGGATAGGATTATTTTCTAAATCCATAGATTTATATAATTTTCTAAATCTATAATCTATTTTTAATAGTTCTTCAAATGCTTCATTTAAATTCATAATTATTTCAATTAATTCATTAGCAGTATCAGATGAATCATCCTTAATGATTTCATAATCACATTCATAACCGAAAAAGTTACTAAAATTTTGATTAAAAATTTTAACTCTACTTCTTCCTATTAATTCAAGTGAATATTCTATTTCACCATTTTCTTCTTTTTTAATGCTTTTTTTAATTGAACATAATGTACCGATTGAAAATACTTCAGAAACTACATCTGGATCTTCATCATCATCATCAATTTGTGAAACTAAAATTATATTATCATTTTTAATATTTTCAATATTTTGAATAGTTAAAATTGATTGAGGTCTAGCAAACTCAATTATCTTCTTATCATTAGGAAGAATTACAATACCTCTTGATATTAATAAACTAGTTTTTTTATCTTTTTTCATATGACCTCTTTTATATAAATAAAAAGTAATAGTAATATGTTAGCAAAATAAATATATTTTGCTAACATATTACTACATAAATTTACTTTTTATTCTTTTTAGTACTAACTTTTTTTTCTTCAACAGGTTTTTTAACTGAAGTATCTTTAACAGTTTCAACTTTTTTTGTTGGTTTTTTAGTTTTTTCTTTTACTACTTCAACTTTTTCAGTCTTAGTAGTTTCTTTTTTCTCAACTTTTTCAGTCTTAGTAGTTTCTTTTTTATTAACTTTAGATGTTTTTGATTTGTTGATTTCGAATAATAAATCCATAATCAATTTTTCAGTTTCTATTGATTCAATATTATTTCTTATTAATTCAATTTTTTCTTTATCATCAGCTTCAACATATTTAGCATCAATAAGTTCTTTAATTTTTTCATCTAAAACTTTTTTATCAACTGATATTTTTTCAAGTTTTTTAATTTCTTCAATTAATAAAGAAATTTTAATAATGTCTTCAGCACTTCTAACAAAATTGACTTCAAATGCTTCTTCTTTTTGATTAGTTAATTCTAAGAATTTTTTAAAAGTAAGATTTTGATCTTTTAAAGTACTATGAAATTGTTCTTTAATTTTTCTAATCTCATCAGATAACATTGGGGTCGGAATTTTAGTAAATATATTATTTTCAAGTAAAGATTTAATTAACATTGATTTATTTTTATTTTCAATATCACCAAATTTAGTTTGTTTAATTGTATCTCTAATAAAATCACGTAATTCTTTTACTGTTTCAGCTTTAACAAAAGATAAAGATTTAACGAATTCATTATTTAATTCAGGTTTAACTTCTTCTTTTATTTCATGTAATTTTACTTTAAAGGTAACGTCTTTACCTGCAAAATCTCTAGCATGGTATTCTTCAGGAAAAGAAAGTTTTAAATCTTTTTCTTCATCAATTTTTAAACCGATCATTTTATCTTCAAATCCTGGAATAAATTGATTAGAACCAATTAATAATTCATATCTTTCAGCTTTTCCACCATCAAATTCTTTTTCATCAATAAATCCATTAAAATCAAAAATAGCAATATGCCCTTTTTTAAGAACTTTATCTTTTGAATCTTTTTTAACTGATTCTCTTGAAATGATAAATTCAATCTCATCATCAATTTCTTTTTCATCTATATCAATAGCTAAAAAATCTATATCAAGATTTTTATATTTTTTTACTTCTACTTTTGGATATTCAAAATAAATAATTTGAAACTCAATATTTGCATCATCAACTTTACTAATTTTAATATCAGGAACTGAAAATATTTCAAGTTCTTTTTTAGCTTTATATTCTTCTGAATTTTCAGTAAAATCAATTACTTTTTTTAAAAGAGTATCTGCTGCTGAATTATAAATATTAGATTGAACTCAAGGATTCATATTTTCTTTAATTCTTGGTAAAGGTGCTCTTTCAGGTCTACTAAACCCTTTTATTTTAAGAGCCTTAGCTCCTTGTTTATAAGAAGCTGCTAAAGGAGCTGCTCATTCTTCTCCATCAATAGATATAGTAAAAATATTCTCTTCTTTTATTTGCTCATATTTAGTTAATTTCATTTTATTCCTTATATTAAATTAATACTATTAATAGTATCATTAATTATTTATTTCTTTATATAAATATAGATAATAATAGTGTTATAAAAATCACTAAAAGAGAACCTAAAACCATCGCTAATAATCTCATTTTTAAAGATTTTTCTTTTGATTTTAAAATATTAATCTCTTCTTCTGTTTTTGGATTTATTTCTTCACTATTATCAACTGGAAATATTATATCTTTTTCAATCATTAGCTACTCAGTTCTAATTTATTTTCAATAATTTTAATAATAATATCAACTTCTTTATTTCTAGTTATTTTATTCTCAGTATCGATATTTAAATATTGATAAATTAATATTTTAATTGCTGATAAAACATTATCAAAATTAAAATTAACTTTTTGAGGAAAGAAGTAAATAATTAATAAATTAAACATTGAATAACTTAATTCAAGATATGTTGTGTTTTGAAAAAATTCTTTTTCAAATAAATTAATTTTTAATTTAAAGTCATCAAAAATACCTTTAATTTCAATTGTGTTAATTTCAAAAATCTCATCTAAATCAGAATTATAATATTCAATATCAAAAGCTAAATTTTGATGGAATACTTTTGATATTATTAAAAACTTTTGAGAATTATTAACAAATTTACTCAACATAATTTTTTTAAAAATTAAAAAATTAAAATCATCAAATTCACCAATAACATTATCTAATAAATAAAATAAAGTATTGATATCAAAGAAATTTTTTGATTCATTATAACAATTAAACCAAAGTTCTTCATTTGTCAAATTAGCATATTTTTCTTCATAATTTTTCTCATTAATAAAATCAGTAATTTCATTTTTTAAATCAGAAAAAAGAAAAAAGAATTCATTTGGAATATATGGTTGTTCTAATTCTTCATCAACTTTTTTTAAAGCTGATACATATTTTTTTTCACTAATTTCTTTTTTAATTTCTTTAATTAAATTACTATAAAAAATCTTTTCACTATTTATCATTAATGCTCACTATCAATATTATTATATTACAATTTATAAAAGGTTTAGTATATGAAATATAAATTATTTGCAATTGATTTAGATGGTACATTACTGTCAAAGAATAAAAAAATTAAAGAAGAAAATTTAATTGCTATTAAAGACTATCAAAATCTAGGTGGTGAACCTGTTATTATTACAGGAAAAGAAGTTAGTTCAGCTAAATATTATATTGATATTATTAATAAATATACTGGTCATAAAATTAAGTATTTAGCAGCTTTAAACGGAAATATTATTATTGATTTATTAACTGATGAAATTATATATTCACAAAAATTAGATAATGATATATGTCAAAAAATATATAATATTGTTCAAAAAAATAAAATTTGTTTTTGACCTTATATTGTAGGACTTATTGAAAAAAATATTATCCCTATTACTGGTTTTAAAGTATATAAAACAATTACAAAATTTAATCTAAAAAATAAAATAATAGAATTAAAAGAATATCAAAATATGGAATGTTACAAAGTAAATATCATTTCTACTTCTTTTTTCTCAAGAAAAATAAATAAAACATATCAAGAAATTATTAGTGCATTTACAAAAAATGAAATTGATGTTTCCAAAACATCAACTTTAATGCTTGAAGTTGTTAAACATGGTTCAAATAAAGGCAATGCTCTTGAAATTATTTGTAAAAAATTAAATATTCATTTAAGTGAAACAGCGACAATTGGTGATTCATTTAATGATGTTCCGATGTTTATAAAATCAGGAATAGCTATTGGTGCTAAAATTCATAAATCACACCGTGTTCAAGAGTATGTTGATGAAATAATGCAAACAAAAAAACATGATGGTGTTGCTATGGCAATTAATAATATTTTATTAAAATAAAAAAGAGATCATTTTATGATCTCTTTTTTGAATTATAAATATTTGTTTCAAAAGATATTTTTGATTCTCTTAAAAATGTTACTTTTACTTTGAATGTTTTTAATCTATCGTTCTCTTCAATTAATTTCTTAATTTTTTGAGAAACTAAAAACATATTTTCATCACTACAAACATTAGGATTAACAATTACTCTTAAATGTCTACCATGTTTTACTACAAAAGCTTTTTCAATCTCTTCAAAATTTTCACAAAGTTTTTCAAGTTCTGTTACTCTTTCGATAAATTTAGCATGATTTTCTAATCTAGCACCTGGTCTAGCTGCTGAAATCATATCCACTATTTTAGTAATATCAGAATAAATATTATCAGTAATTATATCATTATGATGTGATTCTATTGCGTTGATAATATAATCATCAAAATTGCATTCTTGAGCAATTTTTATTCCTGCATTAACATGATTTTCATTAATTTCATAATCTATACTTTTACCAATATCATGGAAAAAAGCTGCTTTTGCTGCTTTTTCAGAATCAATATTTAATAATACGGCAATATGTGAAGCTAGATTAGCCACTTCAATACTATGGTTTAAAATATTTTGCCCAAAACTAGATCTGTACTTTAATTTACCTACATATGGATAAATCTTGGGATCCATATCTTTAAATTTAAGTTTATTTAAAATAGTATCTTCACCAATTTCAGTAATATTAGTTTCAAATTCTAATAAAGCCTTATTATATAAAAGTCCAATTTTATCTGGATCAAGATTTTTATGTTTAATTATTTCATCAAAAAGAATTCTAGCTATTTCTCTTCTAACTGAATTCAAAGATGAAAGGATAATATGCTTTGAATTTTTTTCAATAATTAAGTCAACACCAGTTAAAAGTTCAAAGGTATTTTTATTTCTACCTTCTTTACCTATTATTCTTCCTTTAAATTCTTCATTATCAAAATCAATCATTGTTATTGTTTTTTCAATTACTAAACCTTCTGAAATATTTTCAATTGTTTCCAATAAAATATTTACTGCAAGTTGATCTTTTGTTTCTAAAATCGTTTTTTTAGCTTCTTTAATTTCAAATTCAGTTTCTTTTTTTAAATCTTTTTTAAGAATAGTGATTAATTCTTTTTTTAATAATTCTTTATCTTCTTTCAAAGTTTCAGCTATTTTATTTGAATATGTAGTAATTTTATTTTGTAAAATAAAATTATTTTCTTCATATTCTTTAATATTTTTTTCTAATCTTTCTTGTAAGACTAAATTTGATTTTTCTAATTTATTAAAATTGTCTTCATTAATAAAGGTTTTCTTTTCTAAATTATCATTTTTATTAATTACTTCAGTATCAATCTTCTTTTTCTTTTTCATAGAAAGAAAATATTTTATAATACCAAATAAAAAAATTATTGATAGTAAAATTAAAATTACTATTAAAATTGTGTTATTATTCATGTTTGTGTTTTTGTAAAATAATTCACTAGTGAATTATTGTTTTTCTCATAAGTGATTCATATAATAGAATCTAAAATAATTATATATTATTTTTATATTTATTAGTAATTATAGCAATACCTAAAGCATTTTTTCTTGTATGAATTGAAATAGAAGATGGTGTTAATTTTATTTTAATTTTATTAGGTTCTATATGAAAATAATTAACTAAAGCAGTTAATAAAAAATCAATATATTTACGTTCTGCTTGAGCATGAACAACTGCAATATCAACAATATTTTCTAATAATAAGCCATCAAATTTTTTATTAATTAATTCAATAATTTTTTTGCTTATTTCTTCTCAATTAGTTGTAAAACCAGCACTTTTATTTTTAAAATCAAGTTCAACAATTGGTGATACTTTTGCTAATTTCAAAATCTTTATAAAAGATTTTGGAATTCTGCCGCCATCACTTCCTGAAATATCTTTAATACCAAAAAATGTAACAGATCTTAACTTAATGTCATTAACTAAATTTTTAACTTGTTCGATTATATCGATTGAATCAACATTTTTTGATTTTTGAATTAATTCATGAACTTGTAAAATAATGTATTCATTAATATATGCTGAAGATTCAGAATTTAAAATAATTAAATTAGGAAAAACTTTAGTTAATGCTTCTAATTGTTCAAATTGATTAGATAAACCTTTTGAAACTGGTAAAAATAAAACATATTCATTTTTTTCAAAAAGTCTTTTAAGTTCATCTTCAACAATGCCAAGAGGAATTGTACTTGTGTTATATTTATAACCATTATCTATATTAATAAAAATTTCTGAAAGAGTTTTGTCATTTGTTTGATCTTCAAAAACTTCTATTTCAGGACCTTTTGTTCTAGTAACTGAAAAATTAAGAATAGTAATATCTAATTTTTTTGCATCAGCTGGTGTAATACTATTACTAGAATCAGTAACTAATGCTATTTTATTTTTATTATTTACATTTGTTTGAACTTTTTTCTTTTTTTCTTCTATTATGGGAATATTGATATCTATATTTTGAGTTGTTGTATATATATTTTGATTTTCAATATTTTTATCAAATATAGTATCTTTTCTTTTTTGTTCATTTGTATTTGATTTTGTTTTTGTAGTAGCCATATTAAAAATATCCTTTAGATTATGAAATAATAAATATATTTATTTAAAAACAAATATATTTATTATTATTTTTTTTAATTATATTATTATAATAGCATTATAAATAAGGATGCTTTATGATTTTTAGAATTTTAGAAAATATTTCGATAAATTTATTTTTTCAGACAATTTTAAAAATTTATCCTTTTTCTAAACCGATATCTAGTGGAATTAACGATGATTTGGCTTATTGTGAGTTCGATAATTGTAATATTAGTGATAAAGATTTCAAAAAGATTGAAAAGTCTTTTTTAAAGATAGCAAATGGGGCTTATAGTCTTTCTATAGAAGATAAAAATCCTAATTTAATTCAAAAAATAAAAGAAACATATGGTGATATAGCATTTGATGATGTTTTAGAAAATCAAAAATTTTTAAATATCAATAATTTTTATACACCAATAGATAAAGATGTTTCAGAAAATGAAATAAAAGATATTAAATCAAATTTAGTTAAAGGCATTTATGTTTTTAGTGTTGGTGGTTCTTATTGAAAAAATAATTGTAAGAATAAACAATTAATTAGAATTTATTTCTCTTGTAAAAAAACTCAAAAAGAAATGGATGAGTTTATTTTAGAATTTAATGAAAAACAAAATAATGATCATAGAAAAATCGGTAAAGATTTAAAAATGTTTACTTTTGATATGTTAGCTGGAAAAGGTTTACCTATTTGATTAAATAATGGTTTTATTGTTAAAAGTGAAGTTAGAAAACTTTTAAATGAAATAGAATTCCAACATGATTTTAAATTAGTATCAACACCTATTTTAGGAAATATAGAATTATATAAAACATCTGGTCATTGAGATCATTATCAAGAAAATATGTTCCCTGTTCTTGATTTTGGAGATGAAGAATTAGTTCTAAGACCAATGACTTGTCCTCATCATGTTTTAATTTATAAAAATGATATTCAATCATATCGAGATTTACCAATTAGATTAGCTGAAGAATCAATGCTTCATAGATATGAATCGTCAGGAAGTTTAACTGGTTTCGAAAGAGTGAGAGAAATGACACTTGAAGATACTCATATTTTTTGTTCTGAAGACCAAATTAAAGATGAAGTTTTAAATTGTTATGAAATGATTATTAAAGCTCATAAAAGTTTTGATACTAAAATATTCCAAGTAGATTTAGCACTTCATAATCCAGATAATAAGGAAAAATTTCATGATGATGATGAATTATGAAAAAAATCTGAAAATTTATTAAGAAAACTATTAAAGGAAAATAATATTGATTTCGTAGAAAAAGTTGGTGATGCTGCTTTCTATGGCCCTAAAATTGATTTTCAAGTTAAAACAAATTTAAACAGAGTTGTTACAATGTCAACTATTCAATTAGATTTTCTTCTACCAAAAAAATTCAATTTAGAATTTAAAGATCATGATAGTGAAATGAAAACACCAATAATGATTCATTTAAGCACTATTGGAACTTATGAAAGATTATTATCAATTCTTTTAGAACAAAGTAAGGGAGCTTTAAAAACTTGACTTTCACCAAGACAAGTCGTTATTATTCCTGTTAATAAAAATAATGAAGAATATGCAAGTGAAATTCACAAGAAATTAAAAATGAAGTTTATTAGAAGTGAAGTTGATTTAAGAAACGAAAGAATTTCTAAAAAAATTAGAGATGGTCAAATTTCAAAAACACCTTATTTACTTATCCTTGGTGATAATGAACAAAATGAAAAAACAATATCATATAGAGAATATGGTCAAGAAAATACTGAAATACTTAAAATTGATGAATTTTTAGAAAAAATTGAAAAAATAATAAGGTTTAGGGAATAATCATGAAAATCTCTAACATGATTATTACTATTGATATGAACTCCTCTGATATTCAAAGAAAATTAGTAAATAATAATCGTGAATATTTTGGTAATTTTCTTAGTGAAATAGCTATGAATAATTTCTTAATTTTCACTACTAATGATTCTTTAAAAGATATTTATAATTTAATAAAAAAATGAAACATTAGCAGAGGTACTATTATTGCTTGTAATGGTTCTATTGTTTATGATATTCAATCAAATAATATAATATTAAATAAACCAATAAACATGGATTCATTAAAATATTTAGTTCATTTTTCAACATTAACGAATGCTTTATTACAGTTAAAATCAATAAATAAAACAATTATTTATTCATCAGATAAATGAGCTAAAAATGATTTTAAAAAATTTGTTTCAATTAATGAGAAAACAGTTAGTAACTATAATAATTTTATTGATTATATCGGTAGAAAACCTTTTTATTCAATGGAATTATATAGCCCTAATGATGATGTTAATTTTAATATTAAATTAAATGATGTTTTAAGTTTTTTTAAAGAAAAAACAATTAATTATCAAAATATAGGTGAAAATTTACATATTTTTAATGAGTATAAATGTTCAAAATCATCAGCATTAAAATTTGTATTAAAAAAAATATATCCTAATCAAATTATTAAAAGCGATATTTATGTAGCTTTTAATGATATTGATCAAAATATTATTAAGAATTTATCTAATCAAAATTTAATAAACAAAATATTTGAATCAAATATTGAGCCAAATAGTAATTGTTTTTATATAGAAAATGATAATGGTGAAAAAGATTCTTTACCATTTTTATCATTTTATTTAAAAGTGATGAAATTATTGAATATGGAATAAAATGGTGCTGAAAAAGGGACTTGAACCCTCAAGATATAAATCGGTAGATTTTGAGTCTACTGCGTCTGCCATTCCGCCATTTCAGCAAGTTAAAAGATTTATTCTAAATATATCAATATAAATAATATCAAACTAATTTAGTTTATTATTCTTAATATAAAATAGAAATAATAAAAATTTAATAAGTTCTTATTAAATTCTCTTTTTTAATAATAAAATTTTTCAAATTTCATCAACAAAATTATCACTAGAAATTTCTTCATCAATTAAATCAATTAAAGTTTTAAAAAAAAGATATTCATCATTTTTAAAAAAACATTCTCTTAAATTATTAATAGTTGTAAATCCTTCTATAACTTTTGTATTTTCACTAAGGGCTTTTTTAATTCCGTATTTAGCAACATCATAACCAAAATTAAAGTTTCTTGATTTAGTACTAATACATGTTAAAAACACATCACCAAGAGCTGAATGTGATATTAAATTATCAGTATTAATATTTTTACTTATTAAATATCTTTTTATTTCATTCATTATTTCAATAAAAAAACATGATTTAGTGTTGATTGATTTCTCTTTAAAACTTAAAAAACCCATAAAAATTGCAAAAATATTTTTCATTGATGAAATATATAATAAACTATCAATATTTTCAGTTATATTTTCACAAATAAAATAATCATTATTAGAAAAAATTAAATTTGCTTTATTACAAATATCTATATTTTTTCCAACTATATTAACAATGGTTTTATTTTTTTCAACAAGTTCAGTTGCAAAAGATGCACCTATTAATGTCACTATATCTCTATTTAATATTTTTTCAATTAAATAAGTTATTGGTTCATTATTTTTTAAATCAAAACCTTTTGAAGTATTAATAATAATTGTATTCGTATTAATCTTATCTTTATTTGAAATTAAAAATTCTTCAATTTTATCAGTTGGAATTGCTATTATTATAAAATCCATATCATTAATAATTTCATCAAAATTACTAATAGCATTTAGAATTGGTTTAAAAGTTAAATCTTTTAGAACTTTAGAGTTATAACCTTTTTTGATTTCTTCTAATTGTTGATTATTAATTCCATATATTCAAACTTCATTATTATTTGAATTATCTAAAACTGTAGAAAGAGCAGTTCCTCATGCACCAGAACCAATTACTAATATTTTATTTTTCATCAGGTTTTTGTCTCTTTCTAGCATTTTTATTTTTTCAATAAAGTGTGACTGGAACATCATTTAAATCAAAGGCATCTCTAATTTTATTTTCAATATATCTAGCATATGAAAAATGTAGTAAATCTGGATTATTACAAAAGATAGCAAATGATGGAATTTGAGATTTAAATTGCGTTGCATATGAAATTAATAATCTAGAAGAACCTTTAAAAATCGGTGCTTGTTGTGTCATTTGTGCTTTTAAAATAACATCATTTAAAAGTGATGTTGATATTTGGATATTTTTCTTTTCATTAATTTTAGTAATTGTATTGAATATATGTTCAATTTTTTTATTATTTAAAGCACTAATAAAAATTATTGGTGCTCATGATAAATATTTAAATCTATCTCTAACTTTAATAGTTAATTCATTTTTGGTTTTATTATTAAAATCCACTAAATCAATTTTATTAATAACAATTATTGTAGGAATATTAGCATCAAATGCTAATCCACCAACAACTTCATCTTGTTCAGTAATATCAATAGATCCATCAATTAGTAATATGATTAAATCTGATTTTTCAATTGATTTTTGAGTTCTAAAATTTGAAAATTTTTCAATTTGATCGTATTGATATTTTCCTTTTCTTCTGATTCCAGCAGTATCTATTAATGTATATGCTTGCTTATTATAGTTAAATGATACATCTACTGAATCTCTAGTTGTTCCTGGAATTTCACTAACAATTAATCGCTCTTCATTTAAAATAGTATTTGCTAGTGAACTTTTACCAGCATTAGGTTTTCCAATAATACAAAAATCAATAGAATTTTTTGTTTTAATTTCTTCTTTAGGGAAATTTTTACAAACTTCATCTAATAAATCACCAGTACCAATACCATGTTCTGATGATAAAATAATTGGTTTACCAAAACCTAAAGCATAAAATGAATTTAAATCTTTATCATTTCTAAAATTTTCAGCTTTATTAGCTACTAAAATAATTTTTTTATCTTTTTTATTTTTTCTTAAAAGTTGAGAAATATAAATATCATCTCTATCAACTCCATTTTTATAAGAAGTCAAAAAGATTATAATATCTGCTTCATTAATAGCGCAATCAACTTGCATATTAATATTTTGTTGAAAATCATTTTTAGAAAGAGTTAAACCACCAGTATCAATGATGTTAAATCTTCTAGTTAATCATTCGCCTTCATCATAAATTCTATCTCTAGTAACACCTGGTGTGTCAAAAATAATTGATTTTCTTTTATTAATAATTCTATTAAATAAGGTGGATTTACCAACGTTAGGTTTTCCAATGATAGCTACTGTTTTCACATATCTCCTTATATCTAAACTAATATAAATTATAATATTTTAAATATAAAATTGAGAAATATCTTAATATTAAAATTAGAAATATTAAGATTAAATTTTGTTATTATTTAGTTATCTATTTATCAAGAGGTATTATGAATTCAAAATATATTAACGCAATGAAATCTTTAAGTGTTCAAGCGATTAAAAATGCAAAACAAGGACATACTGGAATGGCTATATCAGCTACTAGTTTGAATTATAATTTATATACAAATTTTATTAACATTGCAACTGAAGATCCAAAGTGAATTAATAGAGACAGATTTATATTAAGTGCTGGTCATGGAAGTTTATCTTTATATACTTTATTACATTTTTCATCAATTTTATCATTAGATGAAATTAAAAATTATCGACAAGAAAATTCTCAAACTCCAGGACATCCTGAATATGAGAAAGATAATTTTATAGATGCTTCAACTGGTCCATTAGGACAAGGATTAGCTATGGGTATTGGAATGGCTTTTGCTGAAAAATACTTAAGTGAAAAATACTCTCAATTACCAGGATTAATTGACCACTATACATATATTGTTGTTGGTGATGGTGATATTCAAGAAGGTATTAGTTATGAAAGTATGAACATTGCTAGTTTATTAAAATTAAACAAAGTAATTGTTGTTCATGATTCTAATGATTATCAACTTGATAGTTCTGTTGAATTAGTAAATAAAGAAAATTTAAAATTAAGATTAGAATCGCAAAACTGATTTTATCAGAAGTGTTCAAATAACCAAAATGAAATAACTAAATGTATTGAAAATGCTAAAAAATCAAAAGTTCCTTCATATATTGAAGTTAAAACTATTATTGGTGAAGGAACAACAAAACAAGCTTCTCACTTTGCACATGGTTTAGCTATTGATGATAATGAAATGAAAAATGTTAATGAACATTTTAATATGAATCATGATAATTGAAATTTTGAAGATGATATCTATAATCACTTTAAAGAAAAAGTTGTTGATAGAGGAAATAAAAAATATCTTGAATGAAAAAATCTTTTTAATAAATATCAAAAAGAACAACCAGAATTAATTCAAAAAATGATTAATGAAATGGAAGATAATATTGATTATAGAGATATTTTATCAATTGATAAAATTGAAAACAATCAAGATGCTTCTAAAACATATTTAAAACATTTCTTTGATCAACTAAATGAAAAAGAAATGTCTAATATAATAACTCTATCAGCTGATTTAGCTTCTACAACAAATTGTAAAATCGGTAGTGGAAATTTTAATACTGATTTTAAATCTCAATATGTAATGTTAGGTATTAGAGAATTTGCAATGAGTGCTATTCAAAACGGAATTTTATTACATAAAGGTCTTAAATCTTTTTCAGGAACATTTTTATCTTTTTCAGATTATATGAAATCATCAATTAGAATTGGTGCTTTAATGAAATTAAATTCTAATTATATCTTTACTCATGATTCTTATTTAATCGGTGCAGATGGACCTACTCATCAACCATTTGATCAAATCCCAATGTTAAGAGCAATTGAAAATGTTTATGTATTAAGACCGAGTAGTTTAATGGAAACAAAAGTAGCAATTGAATCAAGTCTTAATTCTAAAGATAAAGTTAATTGTATTATCCTTACAAGACAAGGTATTAAAAATAATTATGTTGCTAAATATGATGATATTTTAAAAGGCGCTTATATTATTAAAGATAATAAAGATGCTGATATTACATTAATAGCAACTGGTAGTGAAGTTGATTTAGCAATTGATGCTAGTGAGCTAATTGAAAAAGAAACTAATAAAAAAGTGAAAGTTGTTTCTTGTTTTAGTTTAAAATTATTTTTAGAACAAGACGAAGAATATATTAAAAATATTATTAGTTCAAAATCTCAATTAGTTTCTATTGAAGCTAGTAGTGATTATATGTGATATAAACTTTTGGATTATACTAATGCTAAATTTAAAATGTTAGGTGCATTTAAATTTGGAAAAAGTATGGACGGAAACAAACTATATAAAGATATGAATTTTAATAAAGAGTATCTTTTAGATATGATTAAAAAATAAAATCAGAAAGGTTTTTTGTGAGTACAATTAAAAACATTGCTGTTTTAACATCAGGGGGGGATGCTCCTGGAATGAATAAAGCAGTTCATAAATTAGTTCAACTAGCTATGAATAATAATATGAAACCTTTTGTTGTCTTAGGTGGATATAAAGGTTTATATGAAGATCAAATTAAAGAAGCTGATATTAAAAAAGTAGAAACTTTTTCAAATGTTTCTGGAACTTCAATATTAACTTCAAGATTCCCTGAATTTGAAAATGAAGAAATTAGAAAAATAGCTGCTGGTAATTTAAAGAAAAAAAATATTGATGTTTTATTTGTTATTGGTGGAAATGGTTCTTATCTTGGAGCTGAAAAATTATCTGAATTAGGAATAAAAGTTATTTGTCTTCCTGGAACTATTGATAATGATATTTGTTCAAGTAATACAACAATTGGTTTTAATTCTGCTCTTGAAGTGATTATTGATACTATTGATAATTTAAAAACAACATCATTTTCACATCAAAATATTATCATCATTGAAACAATGGGTAGAGATTGTCCTGATTTAACATTAATGGCTGCATATGCAACTAAAGTTGATTATATTGTTACTAAAAATAACATTATTACAACTGAAAAATTTATTGAAATTGCTAAAAAATTATTAGAAAAAGGTAAAAGATCAATTACTTTTCTTGTTTCAGAAAAAATATATGGAAAAAATAATTTAGATTCAATTGAAAAAATTGCTGAACTAATTGAAAAAGAAACTAGTAAGAAAACAAAATTCCATTTAACTGGTTTTACTCAAAGAGGAGCTCATACTATTCCGTTTGACAGAATTTTAGCAACTAGATTATCAATTTTTGCATTTAAATGTATGATGGATAATATTTTTAATATTTCTGTTGGAATCAGAGAAGATGAACTTGGTTATATGGATATTCATGAAGCAAATTCTTTGTGTGATGTTAAAAAAAATAATACTATTATTGAAATTAACCAAATTAACGAAATTAATAGTATTTAAATAAAATGATCACATTTAGTAATAAAGTTAAGAATGAAATTTGTAATATAGATTTTGAAGATGATTTTAATGATTCAATATTTTTGCTTTTCTATTTTAATAATTCTCAAATAAAAATAGATAAAAACAATTTTTATCTATTGATTAATAATAAAAATATTCTTTTTTTATTAAAGGAAAAAATTAAAAAAGAAATAAAAGACTTAAAAATTAAAACTTCTGTATCTAAAAATAACGAGAAATCAAAACTATACTTTAATAGATTATTTGTAGAAGATATCGATTTTAAAAAAATAAATATTGATGATGATGCTATTAATAGAAGTATTATTATTGGTGCTTTTTTAAGTAATGGTAGTATTCAAATTTCAGACTTAACAAGTTCTTATCATTTTGAGATAAGATCTAAAAATAAAAAATATTTAGACTTCATTAATAAAATATTCCAAAAATATTTTATTAATAGCAAAATAATCAAAAGAAGAAATAATTTTATTTTGTATATTAAAAAAGCTGAAAGCATTAGTGATATTTTAAAAATAATGAAATGTATTAAATCTATGTATGAATTAGAAGATTCAAGAATTAGTAAAGATTTTAATAATTCTCTACAAAGAACAAATAATCTTGATGTTTCAAATATTAATAAAACAATAAAGGCTTCAGCTATTCATATAAAAATGATTAATAAAATAATTGAAACAAATGAATATGAAGATTTAGATGAAAATATTAAATTATTTTGTGAAAAAAGATTAGAAGAACCAGAAGCATCATTACAAAGAATATCTGAAATTATGAATACTAATCATAATTTAAATTTATCAAAAAGTAATATTTCAAATTATCTTAGAAAAATTAAAAGTATTTATTCTAAATTATAATATATGAAATACTATTAAATATTTGAGAAAAAGGATAAATATGAAAAATAATAAATTTAAAGTTCCTATAGAAAAAATGACTGAAAAAATTATTGAAAAAAATAAAAAAAATGGATTTCCTGTTGTATGTGCTTTCTTAAATGAGGAATTTAAAGTTTTAAATTTAGAAATTAACTCTAAAGGAAAAGTATTAAATAAATCAAAAACAAGTCCTAAAAAACATCATGCTGAAGATATATGTTATTCAAAAACTGAAAATAAAAATATTAAAATAATAGCTCTTATAACATTGCCTCCTTGTTCTAATTGTTTTGAACATACTTTTAAAAATTTTAAAGAGCAATTTCAAATCTATTATTTTTTCGATGAGGTGAGAGAAAAAACAAAAAAATCATATTTAAAAGAATATATTGATAATAAACAAATAATTAAAAAAACACCTTCTTCTTTTACTGATAAAAATACTAAATATAACGTTTACTATATTATTATGGTTTGTTTAGCAAGACATTTAGAACAAAAATTAAATGGAATAACATATGAAGAAATAGAATCATTAGCTAAAAAGTGAGTTTCAATATTAAAAAAAGTAATTAAAAATAATAGACCTTCAAGAGGACAAATAAAATTAGATGAAGTTTGATCAATGATAGAAAAAACTAAAAAAATAAATATTGAAAATATTTCTCATAAAGATAATTCAAAAGAGAAATTTGAATGAGTAGTTAATTAAATCAAAAAAATAATTTACCTATTAATAAAATGCTAATTTATAGTATTTTTTATTTTTGATTAAAATAATTATTATTTAAATAAAAAAATAAGTTTTATGACATGTATTCTTATGAAATTTAAAATTTAGAAAAATAAATATTATTATAATATAATCCAATTAGGAGATTTTTAAAATGTTAGACATAAAATTATTTAGAACTGATTCAAAAGAAATTGAAGAAAAATTAAAACAAAAACACTATAATGATAAAGATTCAATAGAAAATATCATTAAATTTGATATTGAATTAAGAAATTTTAAAACAATTGAATCGGATTTAAATGCTAAAAGAAACTCTATTTCAAATGAAATAAGTTCAGGTTTTAAAAATAATTTAGATAAAGATAAAATTGAATCTTTAAAAGAAGAAGTTAAGAATATTAAAAATGAAATTGAAAAAATAACAATTTTAAAAAATGATATTGAAAAGAAAATTGAAAATATTATTAACTATATTCCTAATACTTGTTTAGAATCAGTTCCAGTTGGAAAAGATGAAAAAGATAATGCTTTGATTTCAAAACATTTAGAACCAACTAAATTTAACTTTGAACCATTAGCTCATTGAGACTTAGCTGAAAGTTTAGAATTATTTAGATTAGATATAGCAGCAAAAATAACTGGATCAAGATTTGTAACTTATTGAGATAAAGGAGCTAGATTATATCGAGCTTTATGTCAATATACACTTGATGAAAATGTTAAAGCTGGTTTTAAAGAAGTTTTACCTGCAAGTATAGTTAATGAAACTACATTATATGGAACTGGACAATTACCAAAATTTGAAGATGATACTTTTAAGATAAGTGATACAAATTATTATCTTTCACCAACATCAGAAGTTCAAATGACTAATTTCTATGCAAACACAATTATTAATGAAGATGAACTTCCAATTTATTTAACAGCAAATACTTCTTGTTTTAGAAAAGAAGCTGGAAGTGCTGGTAGAGATACTAGAGGTGTTATTAGATTGCATCAGTTCCAAAAAACTGAACTAGTAAAAATTGTTAGTGAAGAAAATTCTGCTCAAGAATTAGAATCACTAACAAATCAAGCTGAAAGTATTTTAAAAAATTTAGAATTACCTTATAGAAAAATATTATTATGTACTGGTGATACTGGTTTTAGTTCAGCTAAAACTTATGATCTTGAAGTTTGATTACCATCTTATAACGATTATAAAGAAATATCATCTTGTTCAAATTGTTTAGATTTTCAGTCAAGAAGAGCAAAAATAAGATATCGTGATAAGAATAAAGAAATAAAATATCCTCATACACTAAATGGTTCAAGTTTAGCAATTGATAGATTATTTGTAGCTATTTTAGAAAACTATCAAACTGAATCTGGAAATATAAAAATACCAAATGCTCTATTACCTTATATGTCTGGTTTAAAAATTTTATAAAAATTGTGTTAAAATTTAAGTAGGTGAATAAAAATGTTTAAATTAATATCTAAATTATCTAAATGAGCTGTTATGTTAATTGGAATTATAATAGTTCTAGCATTCTTTGCTCTTTCTATTGTTGGAGTATTGAATAATACTGGTACTCTTGCATTTATTGATAGCTTAATGCTTCCTTCAATTCCTCCTCCAGTTATTGAACCTGTAGCAGCTACACCACCAGTTGGTCCAGAGTTATGAAATATTATGGTTGGTCATTTTCGTTGATTACTTACTGAACCCCAAAGTATAACATTTGTAACTTCTATGAGTATAGTTGTTGGAATAATATTTGTAATTGCACCTATAGCATATAGACTAAATTATAAAAGAGATATGAGAAAAATTCATGCTCTAATTGGTAAATCAAATTCAGCTGTTGGTAAAGTTGTTAGATCTTCAAGATTATAAATTCATTTAGATAAAAATAATATATAAAAAAACTCCTTACTATAAGGAGTTTTTTTATATATAATTAATTTTCATTATTAGAAACCATTCATTGAATATCATCATCATCTTCACAATTAGAGATAAAACGTTCTCATTTTTCAGCATAACTACTTCCAATATCAATATATGATTCAGGAATATATTTTATTGAATGATCAATAATTTCAATCTCATTATTATCTAAAATAGTTTTTATATTATAAAAATCATTTGGTTTTGTATAAATAACAAAGTATTCTTCTTCATGAACTAAATCTAAAAATTCTGATTCAATAATAATATTCATTAAAGTATCTTCAGCATATTTATTAGCATCAATGATAAATTCACCCATTTCTTTAAATAAAATTTTTACACTATTAGGTTTTGCTAATTGTCCATTAATTTTTGAAAAATAACCTCTAATAGCACTAACAGCTCTTTGTTCGTTATCTGTTAAAACTTTAATTAAGATAGCAAGTCCATTAGGACCATATCCTTCATAAAAAAGCTCTTTAAAGTTAGTTTTATCACTACTAGCGCCTTTAATATTTTTATCAATAGATTCACGACTTAAATTATTACTTAGTCCTCTAATAATAGCGGCTTTTAATCTTGGATTAGCTTCTGGATTAACACCACCTACTTTTGCAGCAGCTTTAATTTCTTTAGCACACTTCATTCATATTTTTGCTTGGTGTTGTTGTTTTTTATTAATTCCTGATGCTATTAAATGTTTTCTTGGCATTTTATTTATTTACTTTTCTATTAATTTATGCAATTATTGCATCTTATACAAATTTCATCATTAAACATTGAATCATCATTAATATGATTTCAACATCTAAAACATTTTTTAAAATTTGCATTTTCAATATGAATATTTTCTAAATTCATATTAATACTAATCTCAGCTACATTTAGTCATTTTTTTAGTTCATCTAATTCTATTTCAGTTTTAAAATTAATGACTACTTTTGCTTCATTATTTTTCTTAATAATATTTTGTTTTCGAGCTTTTTCTAGTTCAAAATAAATTAAATCTTTTACTCTAAAGAAATTATCTAATAATTCAATTTCTTTATTATCAATTTTATTTTCGATAAGTTCAGGTCATTTTTCAAACATAATAGATTCTTTTTTATCTTTAAAATCAAAATTTGCATAAACATCTTCTGTTGTATGTGGAATTATTGGAGTTAATAAAATTAAAGTTGATTTTAAAATATGAAATAGAACTGTTTTGATTTCTATTTGATCATTTGAATCTTTTTTATCACAATATAATATATCTTTTATTAAGTCAAAATATCATTGTGAAAGATCAATTGTAAAATTATTAACTAATTTAATAATTTCATTAAATTTGTAATCGCTATAAGCTTTTGAAACATTTTTAATTAAAATATTTAACTTATTAATAATATATCTATTAACAAGCGATAAGTCTTTTTTATCACTAAGATTAAAATCATTTAAATTAGATAAAGGATATCTAAATAATGTGTTTCTTATTTTACGATACAATTCACTAGTTTGAGTTAAAATTGTTTTACCAATTTTTAAATCATCACTATAATCACTAGTAGCAACTCACATTCTTAAAACATCAGCTCCATATTCCTTACAAATATCAAGAGGATTAATCACATTTTTCAATGATTTAGACATTTTAAAACCTTTTTCATCTAAAACAAAACCATGTTTTAATAAAGAGTTATATGGACTTTTATTATTAACGATAGTTGATGTTATTAATGAAGAATTAAATCAACCTCTAAATTGATCAGAACCTTCTAAATAAAGATCGGCTGGAAACTTTAAGTTATTTCTTTTTAGAACAGTATAAGAAGTACCTGAATCAAATCAAACATCCATAATATCTTTTTCTTTTGTAAATTGTTTTTTAGTACTTAAGTATTTTTCAGTTAAAAAATATTCAACTGGTTTTTCAAATCAAGTATTAATACCTTCATCAGATACTATTTTTAAAATATTATCAATTAAATCATTATCATAGATAGCATTATTATTTTCGTCAAAGATCATCATTATTGGTAGACCTCAAACTCTTTGTCTACTAATACATCATTCTTTTCTATTTAAAACCATTTCTTTAATTCTTTCAATATATTTATAATTAACAGAATGGATATCATTATTTAAGATTCTTTTAATATTTTCATGAGTAATTTGAATATTAATAAATCATTGTTTTGTTGCTCTAAAAATTAAAGGTTCTTTTGATCTTCAATCATGAGCTGTTGAATGTTTTATAAATTTAAAATATAAAAGAGCATTATTAGTTTTTAATTTTTCACCAATAATTTTATTTGCATCTTGATAGAAAACATTTTCTAGATCTTTATCATTAATTTCTTTTGTAAAAAAACCTTTTTCATCAATAGGACAAAAAACATTAATATTATTTTCTTTACAAGCATAATAATCTTCAACACCAAAACCTGGCGCATTATGAACAAGACCTGTTCCATCAACATCAGAAACATAATCAGCTAAAATAATAGGTGATGTTCTATCATAAATAGGATGTTTATATTCAATTTTGTTTAAATCTAAACCTTTAATAGTTTTGATTATCTTTGTATCTTTTCATTCAAAAATATCAATAATTTTTTCAAATAAATTTTTAGCTACTAAATAATTATTATTTTGATATTCAAAGTTAATATAATCAAAATCTTTATTAACGGCAATTGCTAAATTAGATGGAATTGTTCAAGGCGTTGTTGTTCATATAATTAATTTTGTTTTTTCTGCAAGAACTTTATTATCTAAACATTCAAAAGAAACATAGATAGAAGGAGATGAAACTGTTTTATATTCTATTTCAGCTTCAGCAAGTGCACTTACAGTCGATCATGACCAATGAATAGGTTTAAAATCTTGATAAATATAATTATTCTTAACCATTGTATTAAAAATTTTTAATTGATCGATTTCATATGTTTTATCTAAAGTTAAATATTTCTTATCATAATTAGTAAAAAGGCCTAATCTTTTAAATTGTTTAATTTGATTATTAACTTGTCCAAGAGCAAAATTTTTACACATTTCTCTTTTATCAACAGTTGATAAAGAATCATATTTTTCATCTTTAGAAACAACGTTTTCAATAGGTAAACCATGTGTATCTCAACCATAAATGATTGGTGCATAATAACCGTTTAAATTTTTACTTCTAACAATAAAATCTTTCAATATTTTATTCAAAGCATGGCCAACATGTAAATCTCCATTAGCATATGGAGGTCCATCATGAATAATGAATTGTTCAGACTTTGAAATATCATCAATTTTTCTTTGATAAATATTATTATTAATTCATTTTTCTTGAATTTCTGGTTCTTTTAAATTTAAGTTTGCTTTTATATCTAAAGTTGTTAAAGGCATTATTAAACTATCTTTATAATTATTACTCATTTAAGATGATCTCTTCTTTCTTGTTAAACATTTTTCTAATTATCATAATATCACTTGGAAACACTATGAATACTAAAAGTAATGGTATTAAAATTATAAATAATATTCCAGATCAATTCAAGGAAAGGTTTATTATTTTTATTCCGCTCATTTCTGATATTGAATAATTATAAATATTATTAAGTTTTTTTATTTCAGATGAAATTTCACTTGAAAATGTTGGAGTTATAAAACTAAAAGAGGAAATGATAATAAAACATCCAAAATTAATTAAAAACATCTTCAAATAATTAGACTTAATAAATCGATCTTTTTCATAAAAATAGTTGATAATAAAAATTAAACTAAATAGTATTATAAAAGTAAAAATTACAATTGCAAATGAATTAATCTCTCAATAAAAGAGATTTTCTTGAGTAATTTTTGCAATAAACATTCCAATTTGGATTGAATCAAAATTCATAGCAAAAGCTTGATTATTCGGTAATACTAAAAGTAAAAACATAAAAAAATTAGTTAAAGAAAAAAAGATTATTGAAAAAATCATTAATAGTCTAAAAATGTGGAATGTTTTGATATCTCTTAAATTAATTTTAATCATATTAATATATTATATAACAATTATAATAATTAAAAATAAGAGAAAAAAAATAGCATCGATTAAAATGCTAATTTAATTATTTTTCTATTGCAATAACAGAAACTTTTGTTTTTTGATTATGAAATTTTGTATATTTTACAATACCTTCAATTTTAGCAAATAAAGTGTGATCTTTACCTTGACCTACATTTTTACCAGGATAAATTCTATTACCTCTTTGACGGTAAATAATGTTACCAGGAATTGCTTTTTGTCCATCAGCTAATTTAGCACCTAAAAATTTAGGATTTGAATCTCTACCATTTCTAGTTGATCCAGTCCCTTTTTTAGAAGCAAATAATTGCAAATCTGTTTCATTTCATATTTTTTTATTCATTTTAAAGTACTTCCTCACGTTTATCAATAATTTCAATATGCTTTTTATATTCACTGTGGTGAATAGCATTTAATTGAATTCATAATAACTCTAATTTATATATATAATCATCATTAATGTTTGTAACTATTAATTTAATTAATCCATCTTGTTTTTCTAAAAAAATATCATTTTTAATAAATCAATTTAAAGAACCTTCTACTATCGCACTTATACCAGCACAAATAATATCGTTTTTCTCTTTAAAATTTGCATGACCTGAAATATTAAAAGCATTTTTATAAAAAACTATTTTTATCATAATTATTCTTTAATATTTTTAATTAATAATTTTGTATAAGGTTGTCTATGACCTTGTCTTTTCATATGATGTTTTTTAGATTGAAATTTAATAATTCTAATCTTTTTTTGTTTTCCATGATTTTCAACAACTGCTTTAATTGTTGCACCTTTTAAATATGGTGTACCAACTTTCGTATTGATCATCATAATTTCTTCAAAAATAATTTCAGAACCTATTTCATTTTTTAGTTTCTCAACATAAATGATATCGCCTTCTGATACCTTATATTGTTTACCACCTGTTTGGAATATAGCAAACATTTTTTCTCCTATTTAACTTAGACTCGCTAATATTGGGGTTTATCTTTCAAAACACTTAAGCCAAATATTTTATGCGGTTGAAGCAGGATATTTTTAATAAACACTGCTAATATATTTTAGCATAAAATAATAAAAATATATCTCTATTATAGAAAGTACTATTTTTCCTTAGAACAAGAACATTCTGGAGCTTTAAATCTTAATGATGTACAAGATAAACCGCCATCAACTTTAGCAATTTCACTAGTAGCACATTTATGGAAAGTATAATCTTTACCATCTGGACCTTTACCTTTAAGTTCTTTTTCAAGTTGTTCATAAACTTCAGGAAATTCAGCTGGAATAATAATATTTTCATTAATTCAAATACTATTTGTAGCATAAGCTGATGCTTTTGGTATGATAACTTTATTAAATGAATCAAACACATCATTTTTAACACTTATTAAGTAATCATTGAATGTTTCTTCGATTAATAAATTATTATGTTCTAAATAAGATACACTACTTTTTAAATGAAGACCAGCATCAATTTTTACACCAATAACTTTATAACCATATGGTTCATAGATTTTTGTTAATTGATCAATACCTTCTTGATTAGTTCTTGAAGTAATACCTACATAAAAAGTATCATCAACCATCATAACATCTCCAGCATCCATTGTTCCTGGTGCTTGAATATAATGAATTTTTCCAATTGGATAAAATTGAGCTACATGAGCTGTCATTTCTGTTTTTTCACCTTGTCTTGTCGGATGACCTGGATTAGTAATAACAGCACATTTATCAGCTAATAAAGCTGCATCTTCAACAAATGTTGAATCTGGATAAAATTCATCTGGTTCAATAACATAAGTTTTCATACCAATTTTTTCTAATAATTTAATGTAATCAGCATGTTGAGTTTTTGCTAAATCAATGATGATTCCTGAAGGTTTACCTTCCATATTTTGACCATTAACTAAATTGTTACATGTTTTTCTAGAAATAGTATTTGTGAATTTATTCATAATTATCCTTAAAGTATCTTATATTTATATATTACTATTATTTGATAAAAAAAATAAATATAATTCTGTATTAAAAAAAGCTCATTACTGAGCTTTTTTACTTATATAAAATTAAAATTCTTATTTAACTTCAATTTAAAAATTAAATTGGAGCAGGTGATGGGAATCGAACCCACACTAATAGCTTGGAAGGCTATAGTTCTACCATTGAACTACACCTGCTTAAAATGGTGCTGGAAGAGGGACTTGAACCCTCACGTCCTTACAGACACAGGATTTTAAGTCCTGTGCGTCTACCATTCCGCCACTCCAGCATTTTTCTCCAAAAAGGAGAAAGTATTATATAAATTGGTGCCCCACGAAGGAATTGAACCTTCGACCCCTTCATTAAAAGTGAAATGCTCTACCTCTGAGCTAGTGGGGCAAAATATTAATAAAAGAAAAATAAATTCTTCATTAATTAAAAATGGCTGGCCTGGGAGGAATCGAACCTACGCGTGGAAGAATCAAAATCTTCTGCCTTACCGCTTGGCTACAGGCCAATAAATGGTGGACAGAGACGGATTCGAACCATCGAAACTTTCGTGGCTGAGTTACAGTCAGCTGCGTTTGGCCACTTCGCTATCTGTCCATTTAAAAAGGTATTGTATAAATATACCTTTTATTATTGTATTACAATAAACAGTAAAATGCAATAATAATTGCATTAAAAAAAAATAATTTAAGAAATTGATAAAATTTCTAATTTATAAGGCTTTTCAATTGATTTTACTTCAACAATATCGCCCTTTTTCTTTTTAAGAACACTTATAGCTAAAGGACAGTCAATTGAAATATAATTTTTATCAAGATCTATCTCTAATGAACCTACTATTTTATAAGTAATTTCTTCTTTTTCTTGAAAGTCATAAACTGTAATTACGTTATTAATTGAAACAACATCTTTTTCATCTTCAATACTATCAGTAAGAATATGATTATCAATAATTTCTTGAATTTGATTTATTCTACCTTGAATAGCAAGTTGTTTTTCTTTAGCAGCAGTATAATCAGCGTTCTCAGAAAGATCACCTTGTTCTCTTGCTTCTTGAAGTTCTATTAAAACTTTTGGTCGATCTTCACTAATTAAAGTATCAAGTTCTGTTTTGTACTTTTCAAGAGCTACTTTTGAAATATAATTTTTATTCATATATTCTCCTATTTCTTTTATATTATAATGATATTTTATTAATTTAATTAATAACTCTTAATCCACCATCAAAATCATCAATAATGGTTGTTGATATTAAGGCGTCTTCATCGATTTTTCTAATCTCACTGATGATTTTAGAAAGTTCTATATAATTACAAATAATTTCAATATTTTGTTTTTTCATTAAAGAATATCCACCAATGGCATTATTAATAGTTAGAGAATAATGATAATTACCATCAATAAAATGATTTCTAATATTTAAAATATTTTCTTTATTTGTATATACTTGAATTTTAATTTTTTTATGTTTTGGAAAGATAGCATCAATTATTAGAGAACTAATTATTGTTGTAGCTAATGAAATTATTAAATTTGGTGAAAAGAATAAACTCACAACATGAGCATTTTTTGTATTAGCTAAAAAATCTTGAATTCCAGGACTTGTAAGAATTGGAATAAAAATACCAAGTGTTGTTGAAATCATTAAAAATGTAATATTAAAATAAATTAATGTTTTTCCAATTTCTTTATTTTTCTTTTTTGAAAAATAAAGAGAAACAATATCAGTTCCACCAGTTGATCCATTTAAGATATATAAAATTGAAATAGGAAATCCGATTAACATTAACGAGAAAACTGAATACATTGTTAAACTAACTACTTTAGCAACATCAACAGGTTCTCATGTTAAAAAAGTTAATCCTTTATCTTCAAGACCAATAAATGATGGAACTTCTGATTGTACTTGTCCGAAAATAAAAATATCATCTATTCCTGGGATAAGACTTAATCCTAAACCAAATAATTGAGTTCAGAGGATATAAATAATTGTAATAATTGCAAATTGCTTTGAAATCTTCTTATAGGCAAAAATAACAAGTGGAATATTAATAACAGCTGTTAATCCTCAAAATAGAACATTAAAAATAATATCAGCAACTTCAGGAGTTACTACACCTGAGTCTAACAGAGAATTATTAACAAGTCTTGCAACGCCTTGTAAAACTCCACTAATTCCTGCTGAAAACAATCCAGAATTTTTAATAAAAAAGATAGTAGCAATACTCACAAATGTAGCAAGTAAAATTGTTATTAAAATTTTTCTAAAACGATATTCTTCATTATAAAGCACAGAAAATTTTAGCATTGAAGATTTAAATTTAACTAATTTTACTTCATGGGGATTATCTAAACTAGTTAATCTTTGAGAAAAATTATTAATTGAATTAGCATGCTCTTTTTTTAAGGAATTTAATCTATTTCTTAACTCTAAAACTTCAGTATCAATTTCTTGTTTTTCGGTTTCTATCTCAGATTTATTTTTTTTATTAAGTAAATCGTCAATTGAAACATTAAGTTTTTTAATAGATTCAAAAATTTCTTTTTTACTTTTTTTATTTTCTTTCATAAAGCATCTTTAAAAAATATCGATTAAAATATTATTTTATTTTTTCTTTCTTTTATCTTCTTTAATTCTAGCTGATTTACCAGATCTCTCTCTCATATATGAAATATAAGATCTTCTAACTTTACCATATCTTTTAACTTCAATAGCTTCAATTAATGGTGAATTAATTTGAAAATTTTCTTCAACTCAAACTCCGTTAGATTCTTTTCTTACTAAGAAAGTTTCAGAAATTCCTGAACCTTTTCTTCTAAGAACAATACCTTCAAATTTTTGAATTCTAGTTTTATTATTTTCAGTAATTCTTAAATGTACAACAACAGTATCACCTGAACTAAAATTCGGGATATCTTTTTTTAAATATTGTAATTGGACGTTTTTAATAATATCGCCTCTATTTATTTTATTTATCATTATTTTCTCTTTCTTTATTTTTATTAATAAATTTTAAATATAAATCATTTCTTTTTAATTTTGTTAATTCAATTCGTTCATTATTTCTAAAATCTTTAATTTTTTGATGATTACCTGATAAAAGAATTTCAGGAACCGAGTGATTTTCAAAAATTAAAGGTTTAGTATAAACTGAATGATCTAATAAATCATTTTCAAAAGATTCAGAAATTAAACTTTCTGATTTAATAACATTATCAATTAATCTAGTAACTGCATCAATAATCACTAATGAAGGTATTTCTCCTCCTGTTAGTATAAAATCTCCAATAGAAATTTCATCATCAATATAATATTTTATTCTTGCATCAAAACCTTCGTAATGACCTGATATTAAAATAATATGTTCGTTTGTTTTAGCGATATCTTTAGCAATCTTTTGATTAAATACTTTACCTGTTGGTGTTAATAGATAAACTTTAGAAATTTCTTTTTTATAAAACTTAATTGCTTCAACAATTGGTTCTATACTTAAAACCATACCAGGACCGCCACCGAATGGTGTATCATCCACACTTTTATGTTTTGATTTAGAAAAATCTCTAAAATTAATAATTTCTATTTCTACTAACTTTTTTTCAATTGCTTTTTTTATAATTGAAGAATTTAAAAAAGGTTCATATATTTTATTGAATAAAGTTAAAACAGTAATTTTCATTTATATTATTTATCTTTTATTTTACTTTTAGCTTTTTCAACTTTAGCTGCTTTAGGTTTTTCTACTTTAACAGTTTCAGTTTTTTCAACTTTAGCTGCTTTAGGTTTTTCTACTTTAACAGTTTCAGTTTTTTCAACTTTAGCTGCTTTAGGTTTTTCTACTTTAACAGTTTTAGTTTTATCAACTTTAGCTTTAGCTGGTTTTTTAGCCTTAGCTATTTTTTCAACTTTAGGTTTATTAGTTAAATTGTCATTTTTTGCTTTAATATATTCAGCTCAAATGCCTTCCTTACTAAATAAATTTTTAACAGTTTCTGTTGGAACTGCTCCGTTTAGTAAAAGTTTTAAAATAGATTCTTTATCAAATTTTGAAACTTTTGAGATTGGATCATAATGTCCTAATTGCTCAATAAATTTTCCATTAGCTTTTGATCTAGCATCTGCTGCTATTAATCTATAAAATGGTCTTTTATGTCTACCGATTCTTGTTAGTCTTAATTTTACCAAAATATCCTCCTTAATTAATCTATAAAATAATACCATAAAATTTATTAGGTGTTAAGTAATTTTACTTAACACCTAATAAAAAAATATTTTATTAATATCTTAAATAAGAAATTAATAAAATATCGGTCTAATTTATAATGAAATATAAAAATTTTTATTCTAATTTATAGAGATATTCTTTAAAATATTTTTAACTATATTCAATTTTAAAAAGTTCATCACTAATTAATTTATCATCAATTTTTTCATATATTTTTAATCTTTGTTCAAATTTTTTATGAAGATTTAATTTTTCTTCATAATTCTTTAAAATTAGAATAGTTTTTTTTAAAGAATCATTAACAGCAATTTTAGATACTTCATTATTTTTAGCTATTTCATTTAAAGATAAATCATCAAAATAATGAAGTGTGAAATATTTTTTTTGTTTATCTGTTAAAAGGTTTTGATAAAAATCAAAAAGTCCAATTATTTTATTTATTTCTTTAATTTCATTCATTTTTATTCACCAAATGATTGACTCATTCCTATAATAAATGATTCTAAATCAAAAGGATGAAGATCATCAATCTTTTCACCAAGACCTATGAATTTAACAGGGATCTTAAAGATATCATTAATACTTATTATGATTCCGCCTTTTGAAGTTGAATCCATTTTAGTCAAAACAATTCCTGTAACCTTTGTTGCTTCAAAGAAGCCTTTTGCTTGTAAAAGACCGGATTGACCTGTTGTAGCATCTAAAACAAGTAAAACTTCATGTGGAGCTGAATCATCAAATTTTTTAATAATATTTCTTATTTTAGTTAACTCATTCATTAAATTAGTTTTATTTTGAAGTCTACCAGAAGTATCACAAATTACTAAATCATAATTTTCTTCAGTGCCTTTTTTCACACCTTGAAAAATAACACTAGCTGGATCTTGGTTTAACTTTTGAGGTACAACAATATCTACATCTAATTTTTCAGCTCAAACTTTTAATTGTTCAACAGCACCAGCTCTAAAAGTATCACCAGCAACTAGTAATATTTTTTTATTTTGATCTTTAAATTTTTTAGATATTTTAGCAATAGAAGTTGTTTTACCTACACCATTAGCACCAACTAATAAAACAATATTTGTTCGATTTTCTTCAAGATTAATATTAGTGTCTATATCAGAATTTTGAATATAATGAATTAATAATTTATCAACAAAAATTTCTTTAATTAATTTAATATCTTTAATATTTTGGAATTTAACTTCATCTTTTATTTGTTTAATAATAATATCAACAACACTATAACCAATATCATAAGAAAGAAGAACTTCTTCTAAATGTTCAAAAAACTTATCATCTACTTTAGTATTTTCAATTGTTAAATCTTCAATTAATTTAGCTAAACCTTTAGATGAATTTCTTAATCCTTTATTAAAAACATCTTGTTTTTTAATTTTTTTCTTGTCAAAAAGAGATTTTTTTTCTTGTTCTTGATTAATTTTTTTAGAGATTTTTTTTTGATCTAAATTTTTAAAAACATTTTTAAAAATACTCATTAAGACTCTTCTTCAGAAGTTTTAATTGCTTTTTCTAATTCAACTGAAATCATTTTTGTAATCCCAGGAGTTTGCATAGTAGCACCTAATAAAGTATCACATTCCTTCATAGTACCAGGTCTATGTGTTATCACTAAAAATTGAGTATTTTGACCTGATTTTTTAATAATTTTAGCAAATCTTTCAACATTAGCTAAATCAAGAGCAGCTTCAGCTTCATCTAAAATAACCATTGGAAAAGATGAAATTTTTAAAATTGTAAATAAAACAGAAATAGCTACTAAAGTTTTTTCACCACCTGAAAGTAACTTTAAATTACTAATTCTTTTACCAGGAGGATTAGCCATAATTTCTATTCCTGATTCAAGAACGTTTTCCTCATCACTTAACGTAATAGCACAAGTTCCGCCACCAAATAAAAATCTAAATATTTCAGGAAGATTTTTATTTACATCAGAAATAATTTTTAAGAATTTTGATTTAGCAGCTTTGTCTAAACTTAAAATCGATTGTCTAATATCATTAACACTTTTTTCAATTTCTTCTCTTGATTGAGTTATTTCAGAACATTTAGATTCTTTTTCAGTTAGTTCATCAATAGCATTAAAATTAATAGCTCCAAGAGTATCTATTTCAGAATTTAATTGTCTAATGATTTCTCTAGCTTGAACTTCTGTCATTGGAAGTTCATTTAAATAATTTTCCATTACAAATTCTAATGTTAATTTATATTTTTCATTAATTTTATTCTTAATAGAATCTATTATTCCATTAGCTTTAATTAAGTTTCTTTCTTCAGAATATAATTCATCTTTAATTGAATCTATTTTTTTTCTTAAATCTTCAAGTTTACCTTCAGAATCTCTTAATTCAGATTGGTATTTATTCTTAGCAGTAATTGCAATTGCATTGTTTTCTTTAGCTTTAAATAAAAGAGATTTAAATTTATTAATTTCTTCTTTTAAATCATTAGAATCGATACTATTTTTTTCATATTTCTTTTCAGAAAGAATTTCAAATTCAATAACATAATGTTCTCTTTTAGTTTTATTTGATTCATGAATAGTTGATCAAATTGATAAAGTATGATTTTTTTCATTAATTTTTTCATTAACATCGTTAATGTCATATTTTAATTTATCAATAACTGCTTGATTACTTATTTTTTGTTTTTCTAAAATAATAATTTTTTCACTTAATTCTTTTTTATTTTTTTCAACATTTAAAATAGAGAAATTACTTTTCTTATCATAACCACCAGCAATAGCACCACCAGCAAATACAACGTCTCCATCTAAAGTTATTATTTTATATGCTTTGTTAATAAATTTAGAAATTCTTAAAGCGTTTTCTATATTGTCACTAATAATAACTTGACCAACTAATGAATTAATAATGTTTGCATATTTTTCATTTACTTTTACTAAATTACCAGCAATACCTTCATAACCTTCTAAGTTATTTAAAAGATTAACATCATCTGTTTTTATGAAACGAGATTTAATATCTGAAATTGGTAAGAAAGTTGCTTTTCCTGCTTTATTATTCTTCAAAAATTTGATAGCATTTTTAGCATTTTCACTATTATCAACAATAAGATTATTAATTGTCGAACCAAAAGATTTCATAATAGCTTTTTCATATTTTTCATCAACCTCAATTAAATTTAAAATAGTGTCATGAACACCACTTATTCCTGCTTTATTATTTAGGATTGCATTGATACCAAAATTTTGATTATTAGAACTATTTAATTGTTCTAAAATAAATTTTAGTGTTGTTCTAAATTCAGTTAAGCTATTAATAACATCTGATTGTTTTAAGTTAATGTGATAATCTTTTTCTTGTAATTCATTTAAGATATCAGTAAAAGTTTCTATTTGAATTTTTGATTCTTCTATTTTCACATCACTATTATTAATATCAATAGTTAATCCGTCAATTAATTGTTTATAAGAATTAATTCTTGTATTAACATCTGAAGCATTTAGATTTTTTTCAAGATTAGAATCTATTAAAAGTTGTTTCTTTTCTAATGAATTTATTTTTTCATTATGTTCAAAAACTTTTTCATTATATAAATGATTATCTTTATCAGCTTCTGATAATTTTTCTTTGATAATTAGAATTTTTGCTCTTAATTCTTCTACTTGAGGTTCAAAAATTATTTTATCTTCTTGATAAACTTTAACTGTATCATTTAGCTTATTAATATTTTCATTTAACTTTTTAATATCTTTAACAAAAATAGTAAGTTCAATATCTTTTAATTTTTTTGATTTTTCTAAGTATATCTTTGCAGTTTCAGCTTGTCTGTTTAATTTTTTTAAATCTTTTAATAATTCATTTTCTACTGTTTGAATAGCAACTAAATTTGTTTCAGCTTTTTCTAAGTTTCTCAATGATTCAGCTTTTTTTGTTGAATACATACCAATTCCAGCAGCATCTTCAAAAAGTTTTCTTCTAGCTTCAGGTTTTGAATCACTAAAAGTATTAACTGTTCCTTGAGAAATTATACCTAAAGAACCTTTACTAAGACCTGTATCAGTAAAAATTAATTGAATATCTTTTAATCTAGCAATTTGATTATTAATCTTATATTCACTATCTCCTGATTCTCTAAAAAGTTTTCTTGATATAGAAACAGTTGTTTCATCAGAATGAAGTACTTTTAATGAATTATCAAATGTTAAAACTACATGAGCAAATTTAGATTCATCACGATTAGTTGAACCTTTAAATATTAAATCAAACTTTGAATTACCACGCATATCTTTTATTGATTGCTCACCTAAAACTCATTTAAATGCATCAACAATATTAGATTTACCAGCACCATTAGGGCCAACTATCCCTGTCATTGGTTTTGTGAATTCTATTTGAATTGGATCTGCAAATGATTTAAAACCAGAAGCATAGAATTTTTTTAAAAAGATCATTAAATTTACCTCTATTTTTTATATTTTATCAATTTTATTGATTATTTTTAATTAAAAGCTCATATATTGATGAAGCATTTTTTTTACTATTTACAGTATTAATAATATTCTGTTTTTATTTACTTATTTATTAATTTTTGAAGATAATATTTTATTTATTTTTTTCTTTCTTCTTTGTTCTTTGAGTTTGATTATTCTTTACATTATTTTCTTCATCAGAAAGTCAACCCTCATTTTTAGATAAAGCATCACTAGCTGCATTTTGTTGAGCTATTTGTTTGTTTTTACCAATACCAAATCCAAATAATAAAACATTATTACCTTTTCAATTAGGCATCTTTACATATAGTTCAGATGTATAAGTTTTATCTTCATTAATATATTCTTTATAAAAGAACTCAAGATCTTTATGTTTTTGAATTTTAATTTGAAAATCACTTTTAGGATCAATATTAAATTTATTTACATCAAAATTAATAAATAAAATTTGCTTTAGTAAATTATTAACTATTGTAAAATTTTGATTATTATCAAACATAATAGCTGCTATAAATGCCTCGAAAATATCTGCATAAATATTGTCATTATCTTTCGATTCTTCTTGACCTTTTCCTAAAAGAACAAATTTATCAATTTCATACTTTTTAATTACTTTACTTAAAGTTTCGCCTTTAACTAATTCAGCTCTATATAAAGTAAGTTTATCTTCTTGATAATTATTATTAATCTTGAAAAGAAATATTGAAACTAAGTATTGAATGATACTATCACCAATAAATTCAAAACGTTCATAATCATAATTAATACTATTTTCATTCTTATATGTTTTGTGAGTAAAAGCTTGAAGATAAAGAGATCTATTGTTTATTTTTATTCCATATTTTTCTAAAAATAATTCAAGTGAATCAAATCATTCTATTTCAGAACTGAAATGCTTATTGAATCTCTTCACTTATTGTCTCCTTAATTTTATCAAGAATATTTCCATCGATTGTTTCTTTTAACATTCTAAGAGAACTATAAAATTCTTTATAGCCGGCATTACCATGAGTTTTTACTGCTATTTTATTTAGACCAATAACAAAAGCTCCAGCATAATTCTTATAGTCAAATCTTTTTTTCATTGATAAAAGAATGGGTGATGAAACTAGTAAAGCAAATAAATTTCAAGGTTTTTTATATTTTTCAAGTAGTCTTCTGAAAATAATTTTAGTACTGCCTTCAATACTTTTTAGAACTAAATTTCCAGCATAGCCATCAGTTACAATAACATCTGGTGCTGAATCTAATATACCTTTAGGTTCTACATAACCAACATAATTAATATCAGGATTTTTTTTTAATTTTTCATGAACTTCTCAATGATATTCAAATCCTTTTTTCTCTTCTGTTCCAATATTTAAAATAGCAACAGTTGGATTTTCAATACCTCTACCTTTTGCATATATATTTGCCATAATTGCAAAATTATATAAATCTTCAGCATCACAAGTAATAGATGCACCAACATCAATTAAATTGAATCCAGATTTTTTTGATTCAAAAGTAGGAATAAATGGCATGAACCCTGGTTTTTTAATTCCTGGTATTAAACCAAATGTTTTATACATTAAAAAAATAAAAATAGAAGATTGACCAGCACTTAATAACCCATCTCCTTCATTATTTTTCACTAAATTTGCAGCAATTTCCATTGAAGAATTCTTTTTTCTTCTAATATCAATTATTTTATCTGTTTGTTGTATTTCAACATCAGAATGAACAATTTCAAATTTATCACTTGATAAGATATATGGTTTAATAAGATTTTCATTACCTACAAGAGTAATATCTATTTTATTTTTTTTCATAAAATCTCTAGAAGCACTAATAGCATCTTTAAGATTTCCTTCAAAACCCATAACATCTACAATTAATTTCATAAACCCTCTATTGTACTAATATATAGTAATTAAAAGTTTTTTGTCCGCCGTCTTTAAAGTCACAAAAAGCACCATATTTTTCACTAATATAATCTCTAATTTCTTCTATAGCATTTGGATCAGATTTTTCACCAGTGAAGAAGAAAATTAAATCAGGTTTTTTAACTTTTAAAAATAATTTATCAACAGAGAATTTTAAAATATCAATTTCTTTTTTCTCAGCTTTAATAATGTCTTTATCTAAAACTAAAATAAAATCATTTTCTTCTATTTTAACTTTACCAAAAGTTACATCTTTAATAGATTTAGAAATTGTTGCTGTTGCGCAATTTTTAATTTCTTTAATCATAGTTCTTATATTAGTTTTAATATTTCTAGTAGAGTTGAATGCAATAGCAGCTACTAAAGATTCAGTTATATTTCTACCTTTAATTATTTCAATATTAACTGTTTCATTAACAAGTTCTTTTGCTTCTTGTGCTGCAAGAAAAATATTTGAATCATCTATTATTAGAATAATATTTTTAGAATTTGTTTGTTGAACTAAATTTAATAATTCACTAACTGATGGATTACCACTAACTGATGTATCAATAACATAGTTAATTCCGTATTCTTCTTTTAAAATTTCTTTTATTTTAAGACTTGGAGCAGTCATTATTATTGAAATATCATTATTTAAAATGCTTTTTTTGTCTATTTTTTCAATAGCTTTTTTATTACCTAAAATTTCAATTCCATCTTTTTTTAGTTTTTCATAATATTGATTAGTCATATTTTCAAACTTTGTTTTAATAAATTCACCATATTTTTGAGAAATATCTAAAAAAGTTCCTGGTAAAAAAGTATGGATATGAACTTTAACAAGACCATAATCTTCAACACAAACTAAACTATCACCTATTTTTGATAATTCTTTTCTAAATTTTGCAATTGAAAATGGTTTTTTATCAGGAGAATTAGGAGAAATTTTTGTTCCTACTTCCATAATAATCTCAGAACAGTAACCAAATTCAGTTTCACCTTCTTCATTATGAAAACCATTGCTATCATAAGCATCAAAATCAATTTCAGCTAACTTTTCATTATCATTATCTTTACCAGTTATAGCCGAATTAAAACCTTTTAAAAAAGTAAGAAGACCATATCCACCAGAATCAACAACACCTGCATCTTTTAAAACTGGTAAAAGATTAGGAGTATTATCAAGTGAAATTTTTCCAAAATCAATAACATCATCAAATAAACTTTCAACAGTTTCATATTTCGATTGATTAAGTAATAATTTCTTTGAAATATCACTAATTACAGTTAAAATTGTTCCTTCAACAGGATTTTTAATAGAAATATAAGCTACTTTTGCAGCATTTTGAAATGATTTTATTAAATCTGAAATTGATAAAAAAGTTTGGTCTTCTTTAATGTCAATAATAAAACCTTTTAAAATTTGACTTAAAATAACGCCAGAATTACCTCTAGCGTTCATTAATAAACCTCTTGAAAATTTATGTGATAGTTTAAACATACTTTCAAATTTTTCACTTGCTATATCTTTTAAAGCACCAGAAACAGTTAAACTCATATTAGTACCTGTATCACCATCAGGAACTGGAAATACATTTAATTTATTAATATATTCAAACTCATTTTTTATTGATTGTGCACCAGAAATCAACATTTTATAAAATAAACTTAGATCAATTGTTGTCATAATAATCTCCATTCTCTTTTTTTATTTATGTATTAAATATAATACTAGTAAAAATAACAAACACCTATTTAAAGAATAACACAATAAAGTAATAATAAAACATAAAAAATATGTTAAAATATTTTTGTAAATTATTGATTAATTAATTTTATTATTATTTTTAAATTGTTGCTTGAAGTCTATCAACTTCATTTAAATTAATGTTTCATTTTTTTATAAATTTTGATTTACAAAAGTTAATTAGTTTTTTTTCAATAATGAATGCAATAAAGATTTAATTTACATTAAAAAAAAGATTTACATACCTTCGGGTGTGTATTTTTTTATATAAAATTATATAATAAAAGTATAGATATCTAAATATAGGCGGGTTTATATGAGTTTAAAAATTTCTGATTTTTTATATATTGATAACATTCAAAAAAAGGCAAGTTTTGATGATGTAATAAATCAATTTTTCTTAGAAATTCAAGATATTAGTAAAAATTTATGAATTCAATATGTTACTTTAAGATTAGCTAATGATACATTTCCAAACACATTAAATTCATATCAAGCTTGTTGATATAAAAAAATTTTTATTGCTGCAATATTAATTAAAAACAAAATTTTAAAAATTGAATATAACGATGATATTGTTAATGAAGTTTTTAACGAAAAAGAAACTTGTGATTTTTTAGCTTTCTTAAAAAATACTTCTGAAATTATTACATCAGTAAAAAAATCAATTCCTTCAAAAGAATGAATGATAATGAATAAAAAATATGAAATAGAATCTTCAATTGAAAAATTAAATAATTTAGCAAGTGAACCAATTAAATTTAATTTAGAAAAACTAAAAGAGCTTTCTTGAGATTTATCAGAATATGAAAATGATGATATGGAAATTGATTTTGAAGGTGATGAAAATATTGTAAAACTTTTTGAAATGTTTAATGATCATACAAAGAATTAATAATGTTAATAGAAAAATCAAAATATTTATTAGCAATAGAAACTAGTTGTGATGAAACTAGTTTTGCTTTTATAGATAACAACAATAAAATATTTGAAAAAACATTTACATCAATTGAAGAACAAAAAAAATATAATGGTGTTGTTCCTGAATTAGCTTCAAGAATGCATGAAAAATATTCTAAAAAAATATTTGATGAATTAATTAATGAAAATAATATTGACATAAAAGATATTCAAGCAATTGGATATACTTCAGAACCAGGACTGATTGGGTGCATTCATATTGGTAAAGTTTTTGCTAAAACATTAGGTTATATTCTTGATGTCGAAGTTTTTAAACTAAATCATATGGAAGGTCATATTTTTTCTTTCGCTATTGAAGATGAAAAAATAATTAAATATCCTTTTTTATCATTAGTAATTTCTGGTGGTAATACAATTTTATATCAAGTTAATTCTTTAGATGATATAAAAATTTTAAATGAAACATCTGACATTGCTGTTGGTGAAGCATATGATAAAATAGGTATTGCACTAGGATTCAAATATCCTTGTGGAAAAGATATTGATGATCTTTATGATGAAAATAAGGCAAATATAGTTTTTACTAAAAAAACATCACCTGAAACTAATAGTTTTAGTTTCAGCGGATTTAAAACAGCTGTTTTAAATCATATTATTAAAGAAAAAAATAAAAATACATTGGATATTGAATCAATAGCTTCTTCATTCCAAAAAGCAATTATTGATAGTGTTGTTAAAAAAGTAAAATATTATGCTGAAATAACAAATATTAATACTATTGTAATTGGTGGCGGAGTTGCTAGTAATACTTATTTAAAAAAAGAGATAAGTTCATTGAACATAAAATCTTTTCTAACAAGCAATAAATATACTAATGATAATGCTAGTATGATGGCTTTTATTATGAAATTAAAACATTTTTCTTAAAAAAATGTATTAAAAAAAAACCATTGCTGGTTTAAAAAAAAGATTTAAATTGCACCACACTTCAACAAGGAGCTATAAAATAGTCATCCCCCCCTAATATGATACATATTATTTATAACATAATGAAAGAAAAAAACTAATAAATAACATCGAATAAATACAAACCACAACCAGGTGCTTTATATATTGATTTTCCTTTTTGAGGGTTAATAAATAAATTATTAATATCTTCTTTAGTTATTTTATTTTCATTAAAAGCTAAAAATGAACCAATTATCATTCTAACCATATTTCTTAAAAAACCTTTTCCAGTAATATAAAATTCAATTGAATCTTCTTTTTTAAGAATTTCAATTTTTTTTATTTCTCTAACTGTATTTTTAACTTCAGTTGTTGAAAATGATAAGAAATCTTTATTGCCTATAAATAAATCAATAATCTCTTTTATTTTATCAATATCAATTTCTCTATTATATTGATAAATATAATCAGAGGTAAAAACATCATAATTTTTATCTTCATTAATTTTATAAAGATATGTTTTTTCCTTAACATCATAACGAGCATGAAACTCTTCTTTTACAATCTCTATTTCATCAATAAAAATATCATATCTTAGCTTATGGTTAAGATATTTTTTTAGTTCTATTAAATTTACTATTTTTTCATTATGAAAATTAAAAACTTGTTTTATAGCATGAACCTTAGCATCAGTTCTTCCTGATCCGTTAATAACAATATTTTCAGTAAAGAAAACTGTTAAAGCTTCTTGAATAACTTGTTGAATAGTTCTTTGTTCATTTTGAATTGCTCAACCGTGAAAATTAGAACCATTGTATTTAAGTGTTATTTTATAATTCATATTAACCTATCCTAATAAAACTGCATCTCAAATATTAAAATAACTAAAATACACATTCATTATATTTGTTATTAAAGCAAATGTAAATAATAATAAAGTTAATGAAAGAGAAATAAAATCATAATATTTAACTTTATAAGTTATATATTTCGTTCTTTTATTTCTAGGAATATAACCTCTTGTTTCCATTGCGTTTGAAATATCTTCTGATTTTTGAAAAATAGAAACGAATAAAGGAATTATTAAACTGGTTAGTGATTTTATTTTTATGATAATATTTTTACTTCCAAAATCAGATCCTCTACTTGCTTGTGCTTGAAGAATTTTTTTACTTTCATAATATAAAACAGGAATAAAAGTAATGCTCATTGAAAGAATCATGCTTATTTCATTTGTTGGTATTTTTAAATATTTTAATGGTGAAAGAAATCCTTCAATTCCTCTTGTTATTTGAATATTATTAGTAGTAGCAATAAAAATAGTTGAACATAATAATATTAAAAAAATTCTAACAGAAACATATGTTGCTAGTATTATTGCTTTTGGTGATAAAGAATATCAATTAGATGTATAAAAAATAACCTCACCTCAATTTGTAACGATATTATTTTCTAATATAAGATTATCAAAAATTTTATGTTGATAATAAATATTATTTATAGTGAAATTATTATTTAAAACATATAGTAGCTTTCTATTATATTCAGTATCACCAAGATGATTTGGTAGTTTATTCAAACTTGAAAATAATAAACCCTTCTCTTCTAAATTAGCTAAATATTTATCCATACCAGGGAATGTATTATTTCTAATTAATAAATCCATTTGGATTCTATCTCAAATAGATCCGCCAAAATATTTAGAAACAATATATTCATTATCCACAAATCCAATAGTACTAAAATTACGAGTAAAAATAGCAATTGGATCTTTATAACTAATTCAATTAATTAAAAATAAAAAGAGGAATAAAATAAAGATATAACCTAATCTTTTAAAAAAACTTTTTATTGATATTTTACTAACAAAAAAAATAGTTATAACAACTGCAAATATAATTAATAGAACAAAAAAGGTCTTTGAAATAAGAATAATAGTTATAAAAAAAAGAACTAAAATAAATTTAATAGTTGGATTTAATTTATGAATAATTGATTTATTTTCTTCATTTGAATTATTAATTAACATTTTATTCCCTTCTAAAGTCATTAATTAGTTTTGCTAATTCATCAATATTTTTAGGTTTTTTTTCTCATAAAAAATTATACTCAGGATTTTTATCAATTAATTTAGAAACAAAATTAATTACATTAGGTAATTTAATATTATTTTTTTCTAGAATTTCTTTTTCTCTAAAGAAAGCATATGGTTCAGCATCAAATACAATTTTATTATTATCGAATAAAATAATCTTATCAGCAATATCTAAAATACTGTTCATATCATGACTAACAATAATTATTGTTTTATTTTGTTTTTTTAAATCATTAATAATATCAAAAATAGTTAATTTTGTTTGATAATCTAGCCCAACAGTTGGTTCATCAAAAATAACAACTTTTGAATCTATAATTAAAATTCCAGCAATAGCTACTTTTCTTTTTTCACCACCACTAAGATGAATTCAACTTTCATTAAATTGATTGCTTTTAATATGCAATTTTTCAAGTAAAGAATGAGCATTTTTAAGTGCAATATTCTTATCTATTTTAAAATTTAATGGTCCAAAAATAACGTCCTTTTCAACAGTATCTTTGAATAATTGTTCTTCTGGAAATTGAAATACTATGGAAATTTTTTTTCTTAATTCATTCAAATTTTTTATTTCATTTTTTTTAGAAAATAAACTATTAGTAGATAAATTATTAATAATATTAAGATCATTTATACAATTTAAATTAAAAAATATTTCATAAGAATTTTTATTTTTACTTTGATTTATTTTTGTTTTTTTTATAGATATTAATTTATTATTAATTTTAGAATTAATATAAAGACTCAAAAACTTTTCATTAACTTCTTTATCAACACTAATTATTATTGAATTAATATTGACTTTAATTATCTCTACATTGATATTATTTAAATCTATCTTAGTTTTATAAATTAAATCATCTAATATTAATGAACCTGAAATAGGCTTATTAATTAAATTTAGAGAATTAATAAATGTTGATTTACCACTACCTGATTTACCAATAATTGCATAAACATTATTTGGTTCAAATTCATAATTAACATTAGATATATTACTGTCTAGAATCTTTTTATTTTTATCATATGTAAAAAATAAATTTTTGACAATTAAATTGTTATTTACTTTTTGCATAATTCACCTATTATAGAATCAAAAGTAGAATCATTACTATTGTTAATATTAAGTTTTGATTTTAAATCATGAAGAAATGGAAGTTCAATTTTATTAGATTTTAAAATGTTAATATTACTTGCAATTTCATCTTGTTTTAAAATTATTAATTCATTATTTTCATTTATTAAAAAAACTCTATCAGCTTGATTAATATCTTCAATATCATGCGAAATATTAATGATTGTTTTATTTAATTCTTTTTTAATCTTAAAAATATAATCTCTAATATTTTCTTTATTTCAATGATCTAACATTGAAAAAGCTTCATCAAAAATAATGATATCTGGATCATAAGCTAAAATAGAACTAATTGCTAATTTTTGTTTTTCACCACCAGAAAGAGAAAAAGATTTTTTCTTTAATAAATGAGTGATATTCATAAATTTAGCAATATTATTAATAATTGGTTGCATTTTACTTTGTTCAATATTTTTATTTTCTAAACTGAAGGCAATATCCATTTCAACAGTATCAGCAATAAATTGATTATTAGGATTTTGAAAAACAATACTTGTTTTATTATAAAGATCTTTATAAGTATCATTATTAACTAATTTATCACAAATATAAATCTCACCACTATTGTTTTTTAACAATAAACCTATTAAACTACCAAGGGTTGATTTACCAGAACCATTATTACCAATAATAACAATATATTCATTTTCAAAAATATCAAAACTAATACTCTTAAAAACTATTTTATCTTCATAATAAAATCCAACATTTTTAAAACTTATAATTTTTTTTCTATTCATATATAAATACCATTATAAAATAATAATATGGTTAAAAACAAAAAGAATAATTTAAGCATTTCTGATTAAATTATTCTTTTTGTTTTTC
>CAMQZA010000004.1 GCA_947039545.1 uncultured Ureaplasma sp.
AAAGGTTTTCTATCTCTTGAGAAGCCATCTTCTCTTTTACGGAAGTCACCAGAACTATCAGAAGATGATCTATCATCTCTTCTTTCAAAAGGTTTTCTATCTCTTGAGAAGCCATCTTCTCTTTTACGGAAGTCACCAGAACCAGATTGTCTGTTATCTCTTGAATAACCACCTTCTCTTTTACGGAAGTCACCAGAACCACCAGAAGAAGATCTACTACTTCTAGTATTTCTACTATCATAGTCTCTTTCTCTTCTTTTTGGTTGAAACTCCATAAGAAGATCTTCTGCTCTTGTATCATTTCATTCAAGATCTTTAATAACAGGAATTGGCATTTTGATTATTTTTTCAATTTCTTTTAGAGATTTCATCTCTGAACTTGCACATAAACTAATAGCTTTACCAGTTTTCCCAACTCTACCAGTTCTTCCAATTCTATGAACATATGTTTCTTTTTCTTCTGGAAGATTATAGTTAATTACTAAAGGTAAGTCTGAAACATCAATTCCTCTAGCTAAAACATTAGTTGCAACAAGAATTTGAGTTTTATTTTCTTTGAATTTTTTTAATATTCTAGCTCTTGCATCTTGAGTTCTATCTGAATGTAAAGCATCAGCGATAATATTATTTGCTCTTAAAAAAGAATCTAAAACTTTTGCTTCTATTCTTGTTCTAACAAAAATAATACATTGTTCATTTTTGTGGTCAGTTAAAAGTTTTAATAATAATTTTGCTTTATTATTTTTAGAAACCATATGAACTTCTTGTTGAACCATATCGTTTATTTTAAACTTAGGTTCTACTTTAATAGTTTTATATTCACCATTAAATGTTTTATCAACTAATCTGATTACTTCTTTTGGCATTGTTGCTGAAAATAATAGAGTTTGTTTTCTATTTTTTAAGCCTCTGTTTATTTTTTCAATATCAGGTGCAAAACCCATATCTAACATTAAATCAGCTTCATCTAATACTAATGTAGTAATATTATTTAAATCTAAAACTTTTTTATCAAAAGCTAAATCCATTAATCTACCAGTATTAGCGAAAATAATATCAACGCCATTTTCTATTTCTCTTATTTGTCTATTATAAGCATTACCACCAAAGATACAAACACCTTTGATTCCTGTTTTTCTACTATAACCAATAAAATTATCGAAGATTTGAGTTACTAAATCTCTTGTCGGAGCAACAACAAGAACAGTTGGTATTCCATTTCTGTCCTTATTTTTTAATATACCTTCTAATATTGGTAATAAAAACGCAGCAGTTTTACCTGTACCAGTTTGCGCTAAGCCTAGAACATTACCACCTTCTAATAAGTATGGTATTGCAGCTTCTTGAATTTCTGTTAATTCAGTGTATCCAACCTCTTTAATATTTTCTAATAAAATATTATTTAGATTTAGTTGTTCAAATTTCATTTTTTTCCTATGGTTTATCTATTTTTGATAACAAAATATTATAACATTAAAATAATTTTAATATTATTTAAACTAATTATATGATTCTCATATTTATGCAACATTTCAAAAATATAATCATATTAAATTAGAATAGTTTTTAAAAGGTTTTAGTTTTATTTATTATAATAATAATATATGAAAATTTTAATTTTATCTGAAAATAGATACACAAATGCAAGTGGTGTTGAAAAATACAATAGATATTTATTTGAACTTTTTCATAATTTGGACCATGAAATATCATCATATTCTCTAAATTTAAATTGAGATAGAAAAGATGTTTATCCTATCTTTAATTATGTTAAAGAATATAATTTTGATCTTAATAAGACTAATAATCCTTTTTTAAAAAAGAAATATATTGACTCTCATATTTCTAAAATAATAGAAATATCAAAGAATTATGACTTAGTTATCAATACTTTAAACAATGTAATGTGACCTAAAAAAATACCTAATATAAACAATTGATTATATATTCAACATTTCACTCCAGGTTTTTATGAACAAAAATTTCTAATTCATCCTTTGTTTGGGAAACTTATGAACGGATTAATGTATATAGGCGGTGTTAAAAATCCTTTTAAAATTTTTAATAATTTTGTAACTTTTTCTGAAAATGATAAAAAAGAATTGAAAATTAAAAAAACTAAAAAAACTTTTTCTGTTCCATTAGCAGTATATACAATTGAAGAAATTGAAAATTTTAAGAAAAATATTGATTATGATAAAAAAATCCATGATTTCGTTTATCTTGGTAGAATAAATAATCATCAAAAAAATATTTGTTATATTCAAACAAAATTTAAAAATAAAGATATTTCTTATTATGGTAATGATAATGTTTCTTTAATTAAAGACCAAAACCAATATAAAGGTCTATACAATTCTGATAATTTATTTGAAATTCTAGAACCTTATAAATATGGGTTAATGCTCTCTAAATACGAAGGATTTCCTTATGTTTTAATTGAGATGTTAAGTCATGGTATTCCATGTATTATTAAAATGGATTCTTTTGCTGCTTCTAATTTATTTGAAATATCAAAATTATTTACTATTAATAGTGAGTCAGAATTAGATTCTAAAATTAATAAAATTTTATCAATTGATAGTAAAGAATATAAAGAAATCTCAAATCAATGTTTTGATTATGCTATTAAAAACTTATCAATTGATAAGTTTTTAGATAATTGAAAAGCTATTATAGATTTTTTTGAAAATCAAAAATCTTAATTATTAGTAGATCTATTTTCAATAGAATAATATTTATATCCATATTTTGAATATTTTATTTTAAGTTTTTCTAGAAAATAAAGACTAGGAAGAATGATTAAACTTATTCCATATGATATTCAAGAAATAGCAGCATTAAAACTAAAACTAAATTCTCATATAGCTGAATACAATAAAACGCCACTAATACTATAACTAATTCATAAAAATAAATATGAAAAAGTAGAAATTATAATTCAAATGATAGTTAAAGTTAAAGCAGAATTTATTCTTTCTTTCATATTTATTTTTTTACTTATTAAAAAATAAATTTTATCAATAAATATAAAACCAATAAAAACTCAATAAGGCAATATTTGATCAAAAAAAAGATGTCCACTAAAACCAAAAATTAACATCAAAAATGGTGTTAATAAATAAAAAATAAATTTATAATAAATGGATGGTATTATTCATAAGCCTAAAGAAAAAACTAATAGTTGTATTTGTGGAGAAAAACCATTAATTAAATTAATATCTTTAAAAATAGCTTTAAAAATTAAAGTTAGTGATAATAATAATGCTGTTATGACAATATTAAAAATTATTTTACTATTATTCAACCTGTCTATTGTATTTTTCATATAAATAAATTTTACTTTTTAAATATTTTTTTTTAAAAAAGTTATATAATAGTGAAAAGAATATAAAGGATTTCAAATGAGTGAAAAAACAACTATTGAATTAATTAAAGAGTTAAGAACTACAACACAGGCTCCTATGTCAGATTGTAAAAGTGCATTAGATGAATGCAATAATGATATTGAGAAAGCTATTCAATGATTACGTGAAAAAGGAATAGCAAAAGCTAATAAAAAAGCTGGATCAATTGCTGCTGAAGGAATTATTAAAGCTGGAATTTATAATGAAAGAGCTGTGGTTATTGAAGTTAATTCACAAACTGATTTCGTTGCTAAAAATGAAAAATTTATTAAATTAGTAGACGATATTTATAAAGGAATTGCTAGTCAAAATTCAGATGAAACTGATGTTAAGGATATCTTCATCAATGGTAATTCACTTGATAAAATAGGATTAGAATTATCTGGTTTATTAGGAGAAAAAATAGCTTTTAGAAGAGCTGCTGTTATTAAAAAATTAGAAAATCAAACATTAGGAACATACAACCATTCTAATGATAGAATCGGTGTTATTATTTTAATCAATACATTAGTAGAAGCTGAAGTTGCAAAAAATATTGCTATGCATATTGCAGCATCAAACCCTAAATTTATTGATATCAATGAAGTTAATGATGAATGATTAAATAATGAAAGAAACATTATTGAAAAACAATTTGAAGATGAAATGAAAGAAATTTCAAATCCAAAAGAAAAAGAAAATAAAGTTAATAGAAAAGATATTATAATTCAAGGTAGAATTGATAAATTATTAAATGAACTTTGTTTATTAAATCAACCATATATAAAAGATCCTTCACTTAAAGTAAGTGATTATCTAAAACAATTTACAGCAAAAGTTTTATTAATTCATAGATATGAATTAGGCGAAGGCATTGCAAAAAAACAAGATAATTTTGCAGAAGAAGTTGCTTCACAAATGAACACTAAATAGTCTAGTTAGGATAATAAATGTAATGGTAAAATTTTATGAAAAATAAAACTATTTTATTAAAAATATCTGGCGCTTCTTTAGTTGGCAAAGATTTAATTATTTCAACTCAAAATATTAAAGAAATATCTTTAGAAATTAAAAAACTAACTAATACAAATAATGTTGGTATTGTTTGCGGCGGCGGCAATATTTGACGTGGTGAAATAGGCAAAGATTTAGGCATGAATGGTAGTGTTTCAGATAATATTGGAATGTTAGCTACTATGATAAATTCATTAGTATTAGCTGAAAATTTAAATAATATAGAATGTGAAACAAAAGTATTTTCAGCACTATCTTGTTCTAAAATAATGAATGATTTTACCCATCATGATGTTAATGAATGATTTTCTAAACCAGGGAGAGTAGCAATTTTTGCAGGTGGAACTGGTTTACCATATTTTACAACAGATACTTGTGCTGCTTTAAGAGCTATTGAAATTAAAGCTGATAAAGTTTTAATTGGTAAAAATGGTGTAGATGGTGTTTATTCATCAGACCCATTACATGATTCAAAAGCAGAGCATTATGAAAATCTTTCATATGATGAAATTATTAAAAAAGATTTAAAAGTAATGGACCAAACAGCAATTAGTCTATGTAAAGAAAATGATATTGAACTAGTTATTTTTAATATTAATGATATTAAAAATATCTCAAAAGTTATTAATAATGAGTGTAAATCAACAATTATTAAAAATAAATAATTAAGGATTCTTATGGAATGAAAAGTATATGAAGAAAAGTTTTTGGAAAAAGAAAAAAACACACTTCAATGATTCGAATCAGAACTTAAGAAATTAAGATCTAATAGAGTATCACCAAGTATTTTAAATGATTTGAAAATTAATATTTACGATTCATTTATGTCTATTAATGAATTAGCTAATGTTTCTTCACCAGAACCAAACGTTTTAATCATAAAACCATATGATATGTCAACAACTAAACAGATTTCAGCAAGCATTGTTCTTAATAATGTTTCATCTAATCCTCAAGTTGATGCTGATAGGATAAGACTATCTTTTCCTCCTATGACTGAAGATATTAGAAAATCTGTTTGTAAACAAGCTAAGAATTTAGCTGAAGAAGCTAAAGTTAAAATTAGAAAAATAAGACAAGAAATCCAAGATTCTTTTAAAAAAGAACCTAATAATTCTGATGATGATAAAAAATATTTTAATAATGAATTAGATAAAGTTACTAAAAAAATTAATACTAAAATTATTGATATTCTTTCAAATAAAGAAAAAGAAATTATGTCTATATAATATTAAGTATGCAGTTAGATCAAAAAGAATTTCTAAAATTTAAAGTACAAAAGTTTAATAAACAATCGACAAGTGCAAAAAAAACATTTAAAATACGATTAATTTCATCAATTTTAATTTTTTTGTATTTTGTGATTTTCTTTGTACTTGCTGCTTTTTCAGATATTTACTGAAATTGATCGCCTTTTAAAGATGATATTGTAGCTTTAAGAGTGTGTATTGGATTTTTAATAATTTGAGTTTCTCCATTAATTGTTTTAGTAGCCAGGGAAATTCAACATTTCTATTTTAAAAATAATATGTTTGCCTTTTGGTTTATTTTATTTAATTTAACAGTTAATATTTTTACTCCAACACTTTTTTATTTATTAGATAGTTATAAATATATTCATATTGATAGTAATTTATCCGTATCCTTTATGGCTATTTTAATAAGTACATTATTTTTTAATGTTCTATTAGTCTCTCTTTATTTATTATCACAAGGAATGTTGCTCTTAAAAAAGTGAATTATATTAGTGTCAATTAATGTTTTAGCTTCTTTCTTTTTTATAGGAATATTCTTCTTTGTTATTATGAAAGGTTGATTAACCCTTCTAATCTTATTTTGTTTAACTTCATTTGTCGATATTTTTGCTTATGTTGGTGGTTCATTATTCGGTAAGAAGAAAATGTCTCCATATATTTCACCAAATAAAACTATTGGTGGTGCTATTACTGGAATCGTTATTTCAACAATTACAATTATTATTATTTTTATTTCTTTATCAAATGTTAATTGATCACATAATATTTTTGGAAATTTCCTTGGAATAATTTTTAAAGGAGATATTGAAAATTCTGGTTTTGTTGATAATTTAGAATATGTTAATAAATTTTGATGATGAATTTCAGCAGTAATAGTTATCTTATTTCTTGGAGTAATTTCTCTTTTAGGTGATTTATTATTTAGTTGAATTAAAAGAGAAGATAAAGTAAAAGACTATAGTAATTTGATTCCAGGACATGGTGGAATTTTGGATCGATTTGATTCTCACATGGTTGTTGTTTCATTCTTTTTAATGTTTACAATATTTGTATCAATTGCATCACAAACAGAAGTGTTATTAACTTAAAGGTTATATGAAATTAATAATTATAGGTTCAACTGGAAGTGTTGGTAAACAAACATTAGATATTTTAGATAATTCATTCGATATATCAATTGTTTTTAATAAGAATACTAATTTAGGTTATGAACAAATTAAAAAATATAATATTAAATATTTTTATTCTCCTAATGAATCAATTTCTTCTAAATTTAAATCTTTTGAAGAAATGATTGATTATATAAAACCTGATATGATTTTAAATGCTGTTCCAGGATTTCAAGGGTTAGAATATTCGTTTATCACTCTTAACAAAGGAATAGATTTATTTTTAGCTAACAAAGAATCTTTAACAATAGCTGGTAAATTTTTAACAGAACTAGCTCATAAAAATAAAGTTAAAATTATTCCTATTGATTCAGAACATACTGCATTATATAAATTGATAAAAAACAATGATACTAATATTAAAAAACTTTATATTACTTGTTCTGGAAGCGTTATTTATAATAAAGAAAAAGATGAATTAAAAAAACTTAAACCAAAGGATATCTTCCTTCACCCTAATTGAAAAATGGGTGAAAAAATATTGATAGATAGTGCTAGTTTGATGAATAAAGTATTTGAATTAGTAGAAGCATATTGATTATTCAAAAAAGAAACAGAGGCTATTTTTCATCCACAATCATTAGTTCATGCTTTAGTTGAATATAATGATAATTCATTTTATTGTCAAATTTCAAAACCAGATATGAAACTCGCTATAGATTTGGCTCTAAATGATTTTTCAATTTCAAATATTCCTAAAATAGATGAATTGAAATTTGATAATTTAACATTTAATTTTCAAAAAATAGATCATGAAAAATATCCTCAAATTTCATTCGCTAAAAGAATAATAGAGGATAAAAATAATTCATTAGGTTTAATTATTAACACAGCAAATGAGATTGCTATTGATTTATTTTTAAAAGAAAAAATAAATATTTTAGATTTTTATGATTTTATCAATAACTTTATTAATAAGTATAAAGATTTTAAAATAAATGAAATAGATGATATTTTTAAAATAAAAGAAAAAATAGAGAAGGATTACAAAAATGAACAAAATTATTAAGATTCTTAAATTAACTAATTTATATAAAGATGAATTTAATGTTTTTTTACTAGATTCTACAATTGAAAAAAATACTTTTGAAGAAGATAGTAAAAGTTTTTTTATTACTTTAAAAGTAAATAAAATTATTCCATTTAAATATTTAAAAACTCTAAAAAGTTTTGTTTGAGAAGACAATAAGGTTAATATTGATTTTATCTATAAAAATGAACCTAATAAAGAAGATATTACTTCTTATATTACTAATCTAATAAAAGATAATAATGATAATCATTTTGCTAAAAAAATATTTTCTGATGCTAGATTTGAATATTTAAATAAAAATCTTTATTTTAAAACAAGATCAGAAAATGAAAAAACAGAACTTTTATTATTAGAAGAAGAGATAAAATCAATTTTTAAAAACTATTTTTCAGCATCTCTTAATAATTTTAATTTTGAAGTTGATGAAGATTTCATTAATAAATGTATTGAAATGAAAAAAGATGAAGAAAAAAGATTAATCAATGCAGAACAAGCATTAATTAATAAAGTTCATAAAGATGAAAATAATGAAGAAAAAAAAATAAAAGATAAACATAAAAAGATTTCAAATCTTTCGCTTAATGATGTTAATGCAACTATTATTGGTGAAATTTATGAAATTGTTAAAAAAGAAATACCTAATAAAGGGTTAACTATTTATTCTATTTATATAAATGATAATACTTCAACATTTATTTTAAAATATTTTTATGCTGAAAATCCAAAATTTGTTCCAAAATTTAATACAAGAGTAATGCCTACTTTAAAAATTGGTGATTGAATTAAAACTACTATTAAGGTTGAAACAGATAATTTTGAAAAAGAACCATATGGTTCTATAAAAAATCTAATTAGAATAAATACACCAGAAGAATTTATAAGAACAGATAATTCAGATAAAAAAAGAATAGAACTATGTTCTCATACCAAAATGTCTTCTTTTGATGGGATTATTGATGTTAATGAATTAATTGATACAGTTGAAAAATATGGACATACAGCTATTGGTATTACTGATAGAAATAATATTCAAAGTTATCCATTGGTTCAAAAATATATTGCAAATAAAAATATTAAACCTATTTATGGTGTCGAAGTTGAAATTGCTGAAGATGATATTCCAATAGTAATTAATTCTCATAATCAAAAAATTATTGATTCTGTTTATATTATTTTTGATTTGGAGACAACAGGATTATTTCCTGAATTTGACGATATTATTGAATTTGCAGGATCTAAATATCATATGGGTAAAGAAATTGAAAAAGTTCAATTTTTTATCAAACATAAAGGAAAATTATCAGAATTTACTAAAAAATTAACAAATATTAGTGAGGCAGATGTTGACAATGCAATTGATCAAAAAGAAGGTATTTTTAAAATAGCTTCATGAATAAAAGATTCTATCTTAATTGCTCATAATGGTATTGATTTTGATATGAGATTTTTACAAAAAAAAGCAGAACAATATAATTGTCCTAAATTCAAAAATACATTAATAGATTCAATGAAATTAGCAAGAGCTATTCATCCTGAATTCATTTCTCATTCTTTAGGAAGATTAGCAAAAAAATTAAAAGTTGAATATGATTCTTCAATTGCTCACCGTGCTGATTATGATGTTAAAGTCTTATCAGATGTTTGAAGTCATCTTTCAAATTCATTAATTAATCAAAATATTTTATATTTAGATGATATTGATCAAAAATTAAAAAAAGAAACTCTTTTAAAAAGAAACTTTAATGATTTTAATTACATATATGTTAAAAATGAAAAATCATTAAAAGAATTATATGAACTTATTTCTATTTCCTATACTACTGGTTTTTTATCAAAACCAACTTTAAAAAGAGAACAAATAAATAAATTTAAAAAGAATTTAATAGTTTCTAATTCTCCGATTGACGGAAGATTAATTAATATTGCTTTATCTGAAAGTGATGAAAATTTAAAAAAAGAGATAGAAAAATATGATTATATTTTTGTATCACCAATTTCAGCTTACAGTCATTGATTAAGTTCAAATATTATTACTAAAGAAAATTTAGAATTAACAATTACTAAAATTATTAATTTTGCAATTTTAAAGAATAAAAAAGTAATAGCAGTTAGTGATAATTATTATTTAAATCCAACTGATAAAAAATATCGTGATGTTTATATTTATGCAAAGACATTAGGTGGTAAGAGACATAGATACTATTATAGTCATAAAACATCTGGAGATTCTCATTTAAGAACAACAGATGAAATGATAAATGAATTTAGTTTCTTAAAAGACGAAAAGTTAATTAATGAAATAGTTATTGAAAACACTCATATTTTTGCTAATTTGATTGATGATAATATTAAACCTATTAAAGATAAGTTATATGTTCCAGAATTAGAAAATGTTGATGAATTACTAAAAACAGAAGTTTGAAAAAATACTGGAATGAAATATGGTTCTAATCCAGATAAAATAATTGTTGAAAGGCTTGAAAAAGAACTTAACGCAGTTATTAACAATGGTTACGCTGTTGTTTATTGAATTTCACACTTATTGATAAAACAATCTATTCAAGATGAATATGTTGTTGGTTCAAGAGGTTCAGTTGGTTCATCACTTGTTGCAACAATGTTGAATATTACTGATGTAAACCCTTTATCACCTCATTATATTTGTTCTAATTGTAAAAAAACTGAATTTATTAATGATAAGGATGATGGTTTTGATCTTGAAATAAAGAAATGTGACGAATGTAATGCTGATATGCATGGTGAAGGTCATAACATTCCATTTGAAACTTTTTTAGGTTTTAAATTTGATAAAATACCTGATATTGATTTAAATTTTTCTGGTGAATACCAAAACAAAGCACATGATTTCTTAAAAAAACAATTTGGTGAAAAAAACACTTTTAGAGCTGGAACCATCAGTACTATTGCTGATAAAACATCTTATGGATATGTAAGAGCTTATTTTGAAGAGAAATATCCTGATATAGAATTTAAAAATAGTGAATCAATTTTGTATAGAAATAAATGTCGTAATGTAAAAAGAACCACTGGTCAACATCCAGGCGGAATTTTAGTTGTTCCAACAAAAAATTCAATATTTGAATTCACACCATATAATTATCCAGCAGATGATACAAATCAATCTTGATTTACAACTCACTTTGCTTTTGAGCATATTCATGACAATTTATTAAAATTTGATATTTTAGGACATGATAATCCAACCATTTTAAAAAAGTTAAAAGATTTAACAAAAATAGATTCTAGAACAATTCCATATGATGATAAAAAAGTTTTAGAAGTTTTTAAAAGTTTAGAATCATTAAATGTTGATAAAAATGCAATTCCAGATGTTGATATTGGAACTCTTACAATTCCAGAATTTGGTACTAGCTTTGTTAGAGAGATGTTAAAAGATACTCAACCAGAGTCATTTTCAGATTTAATAAGAATTTCATGTTTAAGTCACGGTACAAATGTTTATTTAAATAATGCAAAAGATCTAATTTCAAAAAATAATTTAAAATTATCTAGTGTAATTGCTGGTCGTGATGATATTTTATTATATTTATTAAAAATGGAAGTAGACCCATCTATTGCTTTTAAAATAATGGAAGATGTTAGAAAAGGTAAAGGTTTAACTGATGATTATATATCTATTATGCGAAAACATAATGTTCCAGAATGATATATAGATTCATGTAAGAAAATAAAGTACATGTTTCCTAAAGCTCATGCAACAGCTTATGTGATGCATGCTTGACAATTTGCTTGATTTAAAATATATTACCCATTAGAATATTACGCTACCTTTTTATCTGTAAAAAGTGATGTTTTTGATATCCAAACTATTGTTATGGGCAAAAATGCTATTTTAGAAAAATTATATAAAATAAAAAATATGCTTAAAGATTCAACAAAAAAATATGAAGTTACTAAAAAAGAACAAGATTTATTAGTTCTTTTCCAAATAACTTTAGAAATGATAGACAGAGGAATAAATATTCTTTCTCCTGATTTGAAATTATCACATGCAACAGATTATATTATTCATAACAAACAAATAATTGCTCCTTTTAATTCAATTGATGGACTAGGAGAAGCAGTTGCTAAATCAATTCAAGAAAATAGAGATATTCAAGAATTTAAATCTTTTAAAGATTTAAAAAAGAGAACAAAATTAAATCAAACCAGTATTGAAATCATGTCATCATTAAATATGTTTGAAAATTTAGATAATGAAGATCAAATAAAATTATTTTAGGAAATTATGAAAAAAAAAATCATTAAAATTAAAGACAAATACATTGGTGGAGATTATCCAATATTAGTTCAATCAATGACTAATACAAAAACAAGTGATTTTGACGCTACAGCTAAACAAATTAAAGAAATGATTTTTCATGGTGTAGATTTAGTTAGAGTTTCAATATTTGATGATGATGATATTTTAGGATTAGAAAAATTAATAAAATATTTTGAAATTCCAATTATTGCAGATATTCATTTTAATTCTAATTACGCTATAAAAGCCATAAATGCCGGAGCCCATAAAATTAGATTAAATCCTGGTAATATAAAAAGTGAAAAACAAATAATTGAAATAATTAATTTAGCAAAATCAAAAAACATTCCAATTAGAATTGGTGTTAATTCAGGTTCTATTCCAGATGACTTATTAGATAATAATAAAGTTACACCGGATGTGATGTTGAAAACTTTGGATAGATATCTTGAAATTTTTGAATCAAAAGAGTTTGATAATATTGTTATTTCTTTGAAATCACATGATTATTTAATAAATAAAAAAGTAAATGAAATTGCTCATGAAAAATATATATATCCTATTCATGCAGGTGTTACTGAATCAGGACCTATGATTTCTGGATTAATAAAATCTACATTAGGATTAAGTGGTTTGATTGAAAAAAATATTATTAATACTATGAGAATATCTTTGACAGATGATCCAAATTTAGAAGTCATTGCTGCTATAAAATTATTAAATATTTTAAAAAAAAGAAATGATAGAGTAGATATAATATCATGCCCAACATGTGGTAGACTTGAAGCTGATTTATTTTCAATTGTTAACGAAATAGAAAAATATTGCTCAAATCTTTTCTTTCCATTGACTATTTCAATACTTGGTTGTGTTGTTAATGGAATTGGAGAAGGAAAACAATCTGATATAGGAATTGCTTGTTCAAAACAAAAAGCAATTTTATTTGAAAATGGAAAATTTTTAAAAAATATTGATATTTCTGATGCTATTAATGAATTAAAAGAACTTATCGATAAAAAATATCTTTTATATAAAGGAATATTATAATAAAAATTTATTATAATATTTTATATTAGGAGATAAGAATGACACCCCACATATCAGCAAAAAAAGGCGAAATAGCAAAAACAGTTTTAATGCCAGGAGATCCTTTAAGAGCAAAATTTATTGCAGAAAATTTCTTAGAAGATTACAAGTTAGTTAATGAAGTTAGAGGTATGTTAGCATATACTGGAACATATAAAGGTAAAGATGTAACAGTAATGGGGCATGGTATGGGTAATGCATCAATTGGAATATATTCATATGAACTATATAAATTTTATGATGTTGAAAATATCATAAGAGTAGGTTCATGTGGTTCATATCTTGAATCAATAAATGTTGGTGAAGTTATTGTAGCTAATCAAGCAACAAGTGATTCAACTTTTGCTGATTTAATAAATGTTGAATTAGTAAATAATAGTCTTAGTGCTAGTGAAGAATTATTAAAAACTTGTGTTAAAGTTTCTGAAGAATTAAAAATAAAACTTCATATAGGAAAAGTAAATTCATCAGATGTTTTCTATAGTGATGAAAATAGTCCAAAATCAAAATTGAATGATGAAATTAAAAAAGGCAATATTTTAGCTGTTGAAATGGAAGCTTTTGCATTATATGCTAATGCTATTAAATTAAATAAAAATGCACTTTGTATTTTAACAGTAAGTGACTCATTAGTAACTCATGAATCATTATCATCAGAAGACAGAAGAACAACATTTAAAAATATGATGATTTTAGGATTAGAAACAGCTTTAATTTTATAATATGAAAATAAAGAATATTTTTGCCTATCATCAATTAGATTCAAGAGGATATCCGACTATTGGGGTTATTATTGAATCAAATGATAATTTAACAAGTAAAGTTTTAATTCCTTCTGGCGCTTCAACTGGTATAAAAGAAGCAGTTGAATTAAGAGATAATGAAGAAAAAAATTATTTCGGGAAATCTGTTTTTAAAGCTATAGATAATATTAATAATATTATTGCTCCTAAATTAATTGGATTAGATTTTACAAAACAAGATGAAATAGATCAAATAATGATTGACCTAGATGGAACTAAAAATAAATCAAATCTAGGCGCTAATGCTATCTTAGCTGTTTCTTTAGCAATAGCTAAAATATCGGCTCAACATTTTGATATTCCATTATATGAATACATTGCAACACATTTATTAAAAACAAAGATAAATAAAAATCATTTTCCTATGCCAATGATTAATGTTTTAAATGGTGGTGCTCATTCTGATAATTCATTAGATTTCCAAGAATTTATGATTGTTCCAATTAGTGCTAATTCAATTTCAGAATCAATAAAAATGGGTTCTGAAGTTTTTTATAGTTTAGGAATTATTTTAAAAAATCATGAAAAACCAACCTCTAAAGGTGATGAAGGAGGATATTCTCCTGATTTTGAAAGTATAGATGAATTATTTAAAATTTTAAATGATGCAATTATTCATGCAGGTTATATTCCGGAAACTGATATTGTTATTGGGATAGATGTTGCTGCTAGCGAATTCTGTGAGGAAGATAATTCATATTTTTTCAAAAAAGCTTTCTTAAAGAATATTCTTTCAAAAGAAGAATCAACAAAAACAAGTAAACAATTATTAGATTATTATTTAGATCTTAAAAATAAGTTTCCTATCAAATATATTGAAGATCCTTTTGATGAAGAAAATTGAGAATATTTTAAGTTAATAACAGAAAATTCTAATATTGAAATTATTGGGGATGATTTATATTGTACAAATATTGATTTACTTACAAGAGGAATTAAAGAAAGATCTTCTAATGGTATTTTAATTAAATTAAATCAAATAGGTAGTCTTTCTGAAACTCTAAAATGTATAAAAGCAGCACAAAATGCTAATATTAAAATAACAATTTCTCATAGATCTGGTGAAACTTGTGATTCTACTATAGCTGATTTAGCAATAGCAGTCGGAGCTGAAAAAATTAAAACAGGTTCATTTTCTAGAAGTGAAAGAATTTCAAAATATAATAGATTATTAGAAATAGAACAAAATTTTCTACATAATAAATTTATTTTTAAATAGAAGGATCAATTGATGGAAAAAATTCAACATCTTAAAGAATTTGCATATAGACATATTCCTGCAAAAGAAAAATCAAAAGGAACAATGTTATTTATTCATGGTTTTGCTTCATCAAGTGAATATCACTTATTAGCTGCTAAACAATTTCATGAATATGATTATTATTCAATTGAATTACCAGGTAATGGATTTGCTCCCTATAATAGTAAAAAGATAACCTTTAATTACCTTGTTCAACATACTATTGATTTTATTGAAGAATTAGATTTAAAAGACATAATATTAATTGGTCATTCTATGGGTGGTGGAATTTCTGCTATTTTAGTTTCTAAAATCAAAGAAAGAATTAAAATGCTAATAAGTGTTTGTCCAATGAATACTTCTTTTTCTCCAAAGATATTAAACTTTGTGAACTTCTTTCCTAATAATAAATCAGATTTAGTAAAACTAAAAAAAATAATTTTTGGTAAAGATACTATTGTTTTTGAAGACAAACTAATTGAAAAAGAATTAGTTTTCCTTAAAAAAAATAAGAAAGATTTCTTTAAAGTAGCTTTAAGCTTAGTTTCAATTATGACTTTTGCAAACTTATTATGAGCAGAAAAAAAAATAGATATCCCGACATTATTAATAGTCGGTAAAGAAGACGGCATAATTTCTTATAAAACAGCCATAAGTACTTATAAAAAATATGTTGGAAACAGTTATGTTCTTTTCGAAAAATCTGGACATGTTCCATGTATAGAAGAAGTAGATAAATATTGTCATGAAGTTTTAAAATTTATAGAATATCAATCAAATAATTTTGTTTTAGATACAAGCAAAAATACAAGTTTGATTGTGAATAATTTTTTAAAAAAAAGTTTCTAAATTTTAGTTTAGAAACTTTTTTATTTTGCACTTATAATTGATCATTTTCTAGGATAATCAATATTTGTTTTTTTATTTTTTTGAATATAAATAATATTATGTTCTTTTAAATTTTTAATTTTTTTTATGTCAATTATTTCTGATTTTAATTCTTTTAAAATTCAATTAGCTTCTTCAATTTCATTTAAATAATTAGTTGATTTAGGTTCTATTAGTAATCCATCTATTTTTAGATAAGGAATAGAAATTTCAGAAAGTACTTTTAAATTAGCAACAGCTCTTGATGTAACATAATCAAATCTTTCCCGATTATTTCAACTTATTTCTTCAGCTCTTATATTTAAAAAAGTCACATCATCTAAAAGTAATATATCTTTTAAATTTTCCATGAACTTAATTTTTTTCAAATTAGATTCAATAATAGTTAATTTCATTTCAGGAAAAATTATTTTCAAAGCAATACCAGGGATACCACTTCCACTACCTATATCTAAGAGTTCTTTATTATTAAAATTAAAATCACTATAAGGTAATATTGAATTAAAAAAGTATTCAAAGTATATTTTTTCATCACTAACAATATTACTTAAATTATAAAATTCATTTTCTTTTTGAATATACTCTTTATATTTCTCAAATAGATCAAAATTTATATCTCTATTAGGATATATTTTTCTAACTTCTTCAATAAAAATAGATTTATCCATAATTAACTTCTTTCTAAAAATAGTTTAATAGCAATAATATCTGATGAATTAATGCCACTTATTCTTGATGCATGATCTAAATTAATAGGTTTTATTTTATTTAATTTATCTCTTGCCTCGAGTGAAATATTATCAATTATTTGATAATCATCAATAAAATCAAGTGAATATTTTTCAAGATTATTTAATTGACTTAGATATTCATTTTGTTTTTTAATATAACCTTCAAATTTAATTCTAATTTCTATTTTTTCTAATATATCATTAGTTATTTCTTCTTGAGTTATATACTTATATATATTTTTTAATTTCACTTCTGGTCGTTTTAAATAATCATAAATGGTTTGATTTGTCTTTTTATTATCTAAACTTAATTCTTTTATCATTCCAACAGTAATATTTTTTGTTTTTTGAATAAAACTATCAATAAATGGTTTATTTTGATATTTATCATATTCATCTTTTGTAATAAGTTTTTCATTATAAGAAATTTCTATTAATCTATCATCAACATTATCATTTCTTAAAGACAATCTATGCTCTGCTCTTGATGTTAATAAACGATAAGGTTCAGTTATCCCTTTAGTTATAATATCATCAATCATAACCCCAATATAAGCTTCATTTCTTTTTAAATAAAAAATAGGTTGATTTTTTATTTTTCTATTAACATTAATTCCTGCAATTAAACCTTGTGCTGCCGCTTCTTCATATCCAGATGTTCCATTAATTTGACCAGCAAAAAATAAATTTGCAATTTCTTTGGATTCCAGACTTAATTTTAATTGCATAGGATCTATAGCATCATATTCAATAGCATAAGCATATTTATCAATAATACAATTTTCAAATCCTGGTAAATTTTTAATCATTTGATCTTGAACAAAAGTAGGCATTGATGTTGAAAAACCACCTAAATATATAGTATCTAATGATTCAGATTCAGGTTCAACAAAAATTTGATGTCTTAATTTATGAGAAAATTTAATAATCTTATCTTCTACTGAAGGACAATATCTAGGTCCAGTTCCTGATATAGCACCACCATACATTGCTGATTGTTCAATATTATCTTTAATAATTTTATGTATTTTTTCATTAGTATGAATAATATAACAAGGTAATTGTTTTTCAAATTCTAAAAAATCTTTATTTTTCTTACTAAAAAAATATCGCTCATGACTTCCTGGTTCAGGCGTCATATTTGAATAATCAATAGAATCTCTTTTAATTCTAGCGGGTGTCCCTGTTTTTAATCTTATTAAATTAATATTATTATCTTTTAGTTCTTTGCTTAATGATTTATTTGTTTTTAATCCATTAGGGCCTTCACTAACAGAATTCAAACCTTTAAATGTTTGAGAGCTTAAATAAGTTCCTGCTGTAATAATTACATAGTTAGAAAGTATTTCATTATTATCAATTTTTACGCCTTTTATAGTTTTGTTTTCAATGATTAAACCTGTACATTCACCAATAACAAGATCAATATTCTTATCTTCTTTTACTTTTTTAAGAAATCACTCATGATATTTAACGATATCAATTTGTGCTCTTAGTGCTCAAACACCAGGACCTTTTGATGTATTCAACATTTTCATTTGTAACTGACAAGCGTCAGCAGCTTCACCTTGCATTCCACCTAATCAATCTATTTCTTTAGTAACAATACCTTTAGCAGGACCACCAATACTTGGGCTACAAGGCATCATTCCAACAGATTTTTCACTCATAGTTAACAAGCAAACCTTATAGTTTAGTTTTGATAAAATTAAACTAGATTCAAGTCCAGCATGGCCAGCTCCTATAACAATTACATCGTAGTTTATCATATTGCCATAAATCCTAAAAAAGAGCTAAATAATAATGTTGTTGAAGTGATATCAGCAATAGTTGCTAATATTGGTGATGACATACTTGCAGGATCTAAATTTAGTTTGTTAGCTAATATTGGTAAAACAGAACCTATTAATTTAGAAATAATAATTGAAATAAAAAGAGCTAATGATATTGCTAGAGACATCAAAATATTGAAATTATAAAAATCTCATTTATTAGGAAATATTTCAACGCCCTCAATATCAAGAGGGGATTCATTAAAAATTGCATAAAAAATAGCTAATCTCAATAAATTAACAATAGCTAAAATAAAACCAATTATTATCCCAATATAAAATTCTTTTTTAATAGTTTTGAAATATTCTTTATTAGTAATTTCACCAAGTGCTAGAGACCTAATGATAGATGCTGATGCTTGTGCACCTGCATTACCAGCAGTTCCAGTTATTACAGGTAAAATTGGAATTAATATAGCAGTAGTTAAACCAGTTGTTATAAATTGATCAATATGATTTTGAAATTGTTGAATAACTATTGAAGTAAATGTAGCTCCAACCATCAATGTTATTAATCAAAAAATTCTTGATTTAATAATTTCTCAAATTGTAGAATGGAAATATGGAGTTGATATTTGAGTAATTCCATACATTTTATAAATATCTTCAGTAACTTCTTCTTGTAATGCATCAATTACATCTTCATTTTTTATAAATCCCAATAATTTATTTTCATCATCACAAACTGGTAATGATTCTGGAGAATATTTTTCAAAAATAGAAATAGAATCTTCGATAGAATCTTTAGCATTAACACTAATAATGTTAGTTGCCATTATATCTGATATTTTAGAATCAAAATTATCAGTAAAGAATAAATCATTCATTCTAATAGAACCAACAAGTTTTTTATCATTGTCTATAACATAAAACTCTGTATTAATTTGAACACTTGATATTTCTTTTTTTATTAGATCTATTGCATATTTGACAGTTCATGAATCAAAAAGCTTAATTAGCTCTGTATTCATTAAACTACCATTAGTATCAGATTCAAATTGCATTAATTCATTAATTTTTCTTTTATTATATGAATCTAATGCAGATAAAATTTTCTTTTCATATTCAGGATGACTCTCAATTATATAAAATATTTCATCTGGAAAAATATTATTAATAATAACTTTTATTTCAGGATTAGTAGATTCTTTAATAACTTCTTCTTGAACTTCAAATTTCAAGGATTCAAAAATCATATTTGAGTGTAATTCACTAGAAGCTACTAGAATAAAAATAAGATTATTAATTTCATTAACATTATTTATTGCTTCAACTATTAAATTAAAAGGCTTTGCTTTAATAGTTTTATTTATTCTTTGAACATTTTTGATTTTTGCATTTTTTTCAAGCAATAATGTTAAATTATCAACATCTTTTTGAGGGATAATTTTTTTAATTCACATTTTGTTTAGCCTTGTTATTTTCTAATAATACATTTTTAATGAAATCAAGAGTATCGTCCTTATATTGTGTTGATAATAATGTTAACTTACCTTTTTTAAAATATGAAATATTACCAGATGTTTCACTTACAACAAAACAATGTGAATCTGTTTTTTCAGATAAACCATAAGCAGCTCTATGTCTAGCACCATATCCAACATTTAAAACTTGAGATGTAATTGGCAAATAACTAGATACTGAAACAATTTCTGTATCTCTAACAATTATAGCACCGTCATGAAGTGGTGAATGTTTATTAAATAACATTGAAACAACTAACTCGGGAGAAAAACTAGCTAATATCTTATATCCAATATTAATATACTCTTCTAAACTATCTTTATTTTCAATAACAATTATTGCTCCAATTTTAGATTCTGATAATCTTAACAAAGTTGAAGTCAATGATCTTATAAAAGATAAATTAGTATCTTGATTTTTTTTCTTTCTCATTACCTTTTTTTTAATATCATTTTTTGAAATTAAAATAGATAAACCAAATAAGATTGCTATAAAAATAAAAATATTAAGAATTATTATTCCTGATAGTAAAACAATATCCATTTTGCACCTTCTTATTTATATAAATAAAATCATTTAATAAATTTTAGTACAAATAAAAAAAAATATCTTTTTGACTTCACTTTATTTTACAATATTTGTCTCTTTTTTAAGTTGGGACTAAAATGAGACCTTTTTTTCTTAAATTAATATAATAATTATTTCTTAGAAAGGAGTAATAAATGTCTGTTATAAAATATAAAAGTTTAGTCATTAATGAAAAATCAAAAATTTTATTAAACAAATTAAAAAATACTGATGAGGAAGTTCTTGAATGAGAATTATTTTTAATATTAAAACCAATGGCTTATAAAACAGCTATTAATATATATCGAGATAAATATTTTAATATTCCACTTGATTATGAAGATTTTGAATCAACAATTTATATGTGTTATCAAAAAACATTGAGTGAATATAGATTAAATAAAATAGAACTTAATATTTTTCTTGTTTGTTTTTCAAAAAAAGTAATTCAAAGTATAAATAGATATTGTAATAAGTTTTTAACAAACTCGCAGAAAACTTTAAACTATGTTGTTGATGATATTACCAATGGTAATTCTATTGAATATCAAAATGAAAAAAATGAAATTGATCAACTAAAGTTACAACTTGAAATTGAAAATTTATTAACTATCTGTAAAAAAGATGAGTGAAAAGATATTATCATTTTAAGATTAAAAGGATATAAAGAACAAGAAATAGCAAAAATATTGAATTTGTCTATTAAAAAAATATCAAATGAATTCTTATCCATGAAAAAATTTTTAAAAGAAAATTATTTTTAATTTGTGTTATTATAGATAATAAAGGTAACAAGTTACCTTTTTTTATTCTATTTTTTTTCAATTAAAATAGTTTTAATGACTAAGGTAGATAATAACTTAAATGAACAAGAATGTTATATTGATATGCGAAGATTGTCTTTCTAGAAATTATAATTACAAACGTAATAATTTAGTTTCAAATAGATTAATTTTAAATAAATTTTGTCCGAATTGTAATAAAAAAACAGTTCATAAGGAGTCAAAATAAATGGCTGATAATAAAAAATCTAAACCAGATAAAAAAAATAAAACAAAAATTGAAAAAATAGATAAAAAATCTAAACCAGAAATTGAAAAAAAAGAAAAAAAAATTAAGGAAAAACCTGATAAAACTATAAAAAAACATGAATTAAAAAAAATTAAACAAGTGCGAGCTGAAATGAGTAATTTAATTAAAAATTACAATGTTGAACTTAAGTTAAATAAAAAAAACAAAATCGATTTAACTGAAGAAGAAACCATTGAAAGAACACAAAAATTTGATTATGAATTGCAATTTTTACAAAAAGAATTAGATCATACAGAATTAGAATATATTAAGAATTTTAATTCATTTTCTTTTAAAATAAAAAAATGGTTTTTTGGTATTGGTAAAGAATTCAAAAGAATTCATTGATTAAATGTTAATGGCACATTTTATAATTTATTGATTGTTATTATTTTTATAGTAGTACTATCATTATTATTTTTTGGAATAGCATCACTAGCTCAATTACTAAATAGTTTATAGAAATTAAGGAAAAAAATGAAAAAGAAACCACAAATAAATGAATATCAATGATTTATTATAACTGTAATAAGTAGCAACGAAGATTCTATTGTTAAAAATTTAAAGAGTAAAATAGAAGCTTTTAAATTATCAGAACTAGTTCAAGATATCAAAATTATAAAAGATAGAAAAGTTGAAATTTTAGAAGAATATACTGAAGATACTCTGCCTTCTAATTATGGTAGAAATCTTAAAAATATTGTTTGAGAAGGGCCTATTCTTGATAAGAATGGTCACAAAAAATTTAGAAAAATCAAAGATTTTGAAGAAAATAGATTTCCAGGTTATATTTTCATAAAAATGTTAATGACAAAAGAAGCTTGATTTGTTATTAGAAATACAACTCAAATAATGGGTATTTTAGGTTCATCTGGTAAAAACACACCTCCAACACCTGTATCAGAAGATGAAATCGAAGCTATTTTAAATATTAAAACTGATTCAGAAGGAGTTATTGTTAATCAGGATGATGGTTCACAGAATAAAATTATTTCAACTGAAGATAGTGTTATTTTTGAAAAAATACATATTAAATCACCATTTTTAGTTGATCAAATTGTTTATATTAAGCAAGGTAATTTCAAGGATGAACAAGCCAAAGTAATTTCATTTAATGAAACAACAGGTAAAGCATTAATTTCATATGATTTTTGAGGTATACAACAAGAAGTTGAATTTGATTTTGATGACTTAACATTAGAAGAACCTATTTAATAAATAAAATATAATTTTTGAATTAAAGACAAATATCTTCTTCAGTTAACTTTGTTAATCTAGTTTCAAATCTATTTCTTCATTTTTTAATTAAAAATATCATTAATATAATTATTCCGATTATTAAAATAGGTCCAACTATTGCAAAAATATTACCATAATTCAAATTGATAGAATAATTAGAAACATCTTTTTCATTATATTTACTAACTTCAGTATTAATATAGCTCATCTCATTTATTTTTAAATCAATTAAATGAGAATCATTTTGAATTGCTAATTCACCATTTGTTGCTAATTGTTTTATGGGTATAAAAACTTTAATAATATTTTTTAATTCTAAATCAGTTTTATCAAAAATAGTTACATAATTATTTTTTTCAACAATATCAAAATATTTAAAAAAATTTTCATTTGGTTTGATTATTTTTTCTTTAATATTATTTTTATTAATAATTATAGTTTCACTAACCAATTCAATATTATAAAAATGAGCATAATATAATTGAATATATTTTCAAATAGGTGTTTTAAAAAGATACTTGAAAAATGTGTTATATCTATTAAAATCATTTAATCCGTATTTAAAATCAATTGGCATATATAAGTTTTCATTACTAAATTTAACTTCAATTTTTAAATCTTTAGCAAGATAATTAATATTATTAAATTCTTCTTCTGATAATTTTTTATAGTCAATATTATAAACATCCTTTTTATATTCTTTTTGATAAAGAAAATAATCTTCAATAATTTTATTATTATTTAAAACTCAATTTTTTTGATCTTTTAAATAACTTATAAATTTTTCAGTTTGTTGAAATATTTCTTCATTATTAATTGAATTTATAATAAATTCTTTAACAATATTATTTTTGCATTTAATTAAAAAATATCCACTATCATCTCAATTACCGTCAATTGATCTGTCTTTAGGTTCAAGTTCTATTATATTTAATGAATTAACATTTGTTTTTTCAAAAAATTTATTTTTAAAATTTTGAGTAAAATCGCCATTAGTTCCATCAGAAAATATTCATTTATTAGTTTTAGCAATTAAATAAAATTCACCATTTTGATTTTCAGGTATAAAATAAGGATATTGTTCGATATTCATATTAAAAGATTGAAAAGCTTCATATGTATTTCTATTATCAAAGTAGTTTAAAATATTTTTTGAATTTGAAATATCATATATTTCATTAAAAAGGATTCTTTTATCTGGCAAAATAAAATTACTATTCAATAAATTTTTTATAAGGTTCTTTTTATTCGGAATAAATTCCCCATAAGGATATCCATTACCTATATTTTCACCAGTTCCAAGAACTTCAGAAATATATGAATCTGAATCTATTTGAATTCCAAAGTTATTAATATTTAAAACATCAACATTATCAAAATTATTAGCACCTTCTCTAATCATTAATGATGTTTTTCTTTTCAATTCATTACTAATGTCTGAATTTTCAATAATATATGAATTATTAAAATATCCTGTTTTATTATGATCACCAATATATTTAAATTCAACATTTTCAATACTAATATTTAATAAATTATTATCCTTATTTATCAACAGTAAATCATTTCAAATTTTAATAAAAGAGCTACCATCTCATATATTATATTTGATAAGTTTATTATTGATATTAAGTGTTAAATTAATTTGATTTTGTTTAAAAATAGCAAGAGCTATTTTATAAACCATATCAATATCAAAAATATTTAATTTTCTATCTATTGATACTAATTTATTTTTATAAATATTTTCAATTAATTTATTATATTCATTTTCATAATTACCAGTTGTTGGAATAAGTTTTGAATTATTTATATCAATTAAAGCATTATATCTTGTTCAAGCTTCATCAGCAGATATAAATTTTCAATTTTCAAAATCATTTTTAAGACTAAGAATACTTTCTTTCTTAACAATTTGATTTAATCATTTATCATTTTCTCCAGTATTAGTAATAATAAAATTATCGATTTTTCTTACGACTTGATAGACTTTACTAATTTCTCTTGCTATATGTAAAAAATTATTAAATCTAATCAAATTATCCATTTGGTTATAAGTATCTTTATTTCAAACCTCTCCATTGTTATCAAAAGGAACTTCATTTAATTGAAAAAAGGTATTAAAGAAATTTTTATTTGTTATTTCGCTAAATTCTATTTTTTTATTCAAATTCTCATGGACATAACTCGGGGTTTGATAATATCTAATTGTATAAGCAAAATAATTATGTGCTGGATAAACTGGATAATTTTGAGGTTTATATACATTTTCATCATTCAATACAAAATCATTATAATAACTATTTCCATATCAATTATTTTTAATATTAGCTAAATATTTACCTTTTTTTCCTCCAATTCCAATACCAATAAGTTTATCATTTCATTTCGCTCCATTTGGATCAGCTCAATAAGGGTCTGGATCAGTAAAAAGTTGACTAACAGGCTTGTTTCAAACATTAAAATTAATATTCTTAGAATTTTTATCAAAAGTAGGTATGCTAATATCTTTATATTTATAATCTTGATATCAAATTTTATGATTTACTCTAATACTTGAAAATATTCATAATTCCTTTATAGTTCTTACTGATAATTTAATATTTGTTTCAATTTTATTATCTTTAATTCAATAATTAGAATTAATATCATTAATAATATTAATATCATTTGTCAAATTACTTTTTATTTCTTTTTCATTAATATTAATACCAGTACAATTTATAAAATTAGTACTCAATATACTTGTTAAAAATAAAGGTAAGAATCCTCAAATAAATTTTGTTTTTTTCATATTATTCACCTGTATTTTATAAATAGGCAAAAATAAATCAAAAGACCTAATTTTTTTTTTTAAAGTAATATTAAGATATGAAAATAAAATTTAAAAAAATTAATGAAAATATTATTGGAATTTCCGAGCCAGCTATAGTAGGTGATGTTGGTTATGATTTTTATACATCTGAAGAAAAAGTTTTAAAAGCAAAATCATCAAATGTTTTTTCAACAGGAGTTATGATTGAATTACCTGAGAACTATTGAATGAATATAGCACCTAAATCAGGGTTAGCTACTAAACATGAAATTAATGTTCACGCAGGTGTTATTGATAATGGTTATCGTGGTGAAATAAAAATTATGTTATATAATCACTCTGATAAAGATTATTTTTTCAATAAAAATGAAAAAATAGCTCAAGGAATAATTAGAAAATCATATGTTTTTGAACTTGAAGAATCAGATGAATTATCTACTACTATAAGAGATAAAGACGGATTCGGTTCAACAGGTAAATAATGAAATATACAATCCTTATTCCATGTTATAATGCTGAAAAATATATAGATAGATGTTTAAATTCACTTATCAATCAAGATCATAAAGATCTTGAAATTATTGTTTTAAATGATGGTTCAACTGATAGTTCATTAAATATATTAAATTCATATAAAGAAAAAGATAGAAGAATCAAAATTATCTCAAGAGAAAACAAAGGATTATCAGTTACTCGTAATGATTTAATTAGAGAAGTTAATACTGATTATTTTTATTTTATAGATGCTGATGATTGAATTTCATTGGATACATTTTCTACTTTTAATTTAAAACTAAAAAATACTGATTTTATCCCAGATATGATTATTAATTCTGCTTTTATTAATAAAAATAATATCTCTAAACCTTTTTATATAACTAATAAAATAGATGAAAATACAACAAATGAATCTTATTTAATTAACAACACTCCTTATGCTTGAAATATTTTGATAAGAAAAGAGTATTTATTAAAAAATAATTTCTCTTTCTATCAGGAGTATAATTATTTTGAAGATGCTGGTTCTATTAGTTTTTGGATTTATAATACAAAAAATATTATTTTTTTAAACAAACCTAATTATCATTATTTCGTTGATAAAGAATCATTAAGTAGAGCTAATATCTCTTTTGAAAAAATATCAGCAGGAATTTCACAATTAGAAAATTTTTATTATCATATTAACTCTAGAAACATTTCAATAAGAAATAATAAATGCATTAATGATCAATTAGCTTTTTATCATTCAGTAATGTTTTCACATATTCAATTTCAAATGAAAAGAAAAAGAAGTGAAAAAATACTTTTAAAATCAAGGCTTAAAAATTTAGAAAAAAGTAATACACATTTAAAATTACCTAAAAGATATTGAAAATTTTGATATTTCTTTTTATACAGAATATTTGGATATTAAAATGAAACAATTTATAGAAAATAAATTTGCTTATACTTTTAATAAAGCAAATAAAGAAAATGCACAAGTAATTCTTTTTATTCATGGATTTGCTACTAATAGTGATTATCATGATTTAGCAATACCTTATTTAAGTGAATATGATTATTATGCTATTGAATTACCAGGACATAATATTGCTCCAAAGCAAACAAATGAAAAAAATACGTTTGCAAGATTTATTGATTATATTATTGAATTTATTGAATATAAAGATTTTAATAATTTTATTTTAATTGGTCATTCAATGGGTGGTGGACTTGCTACTTGTGTAAGTACAAGAGTAGCTGAAAGAATTTCTAAATCAATTTTTATAACGCCTTTTAATACTCAAATAACATTGAATTCAATTAATATTTTTAAATTTTTCCCAAATAATTTAGATCAAGCATTTAAACATCAATCACTTATTTATAAATATCCGAGAGATTTTTTTCCAACAAATGATTGTGATAAATTAAAATCAATTTTAAAATACCAATTAGACAACAGAAAAGAATTTAGAAAACTATCATGAAATTTGATGTCAATTAGTACACTTAATTTAGTAAATAATGCATTAAAACACTTAACAGATAAATCATTTTTAATAACTGGTGAAAATGATAAAATAATTAATTCTAAGGCAACATTAAGACTTTATAAAAAATACATACCAGCAATTAATTGCTATGAAATCAAAGATGCTTCTCATTTACCATTTATTGAAAAAACAAATGAATATATTAATATTATTAAAACAATTATAGCAGGTAATTAATATGTTAAAATTAAGGTTATGAAAAATAAAATAATTACATTTCTTTCTCTTAAAGGCGGTGTTGGCAAAACAACATCAGTTGCTAATATATCGGCAGCACTAGCTAAGAATGGTAAAAAAATACTAATAATAGATATGGATCCAATCGGAAATTTAACAAGTAATCTTTGTTCTCAATCAACATCTTTATATATTCATCATATTCTTAAAAAAAAAGCATCAATTAAAAGTGCAAAAATTAGTATATCAAATAATATAGATTTAATTCCTTCATCAATTGATTTAAGTTTTTATATTATGGAATCTGATTTCGAAGAAAATTTAAAAAATTTTAAAGAAGCATTAGAAAAAATTGAAAAAAATTATGATTATATATTAATTGATACTTCGCCATCATGAGGATATTTAAACCAACTAATTTTAACAGTAAGTAATAAAGTTATTATTCCTGTTAAATGTGACTATTTTTCATTTGAATCAATTTCATCAATTCTTAGAACTATTAGAATTGTTCAAAAAAAATATAATAAAGATTTAAATATTGCTGGAATTATCATTAATATGTTTGATAAAAGGTTAACTAACCATGCTGAATCATTATTTCAAATTTCATCAATTTTTAAAGATTCTATTTATAATACTATTATTCCCCAAGATATTACAATAGCAAAACTTCAATCTAAGAAAAAAACTATTGTTGATAGTGAACCATGAAAACCAGCAGGAATTGCATACTTTGAATTAGCTAATGAAATAATTAGCAAGTTTTTAGAGAAATAAGGAAAAATGAAAAATTTTTTACAAGATTTAAAATCTAGAGAAATTATTAATAATATAACCAATGAAGAAAAAGTAATCAAAGCTTTTGAAGAAGGCAAAGGGATATATGTAGGGTTTGATCCTAGTGCTGAATCTTTACATTTAGGTAATTATACAATGATTATGTTTTTGAAAAGATTATCAAGAAATAATATTAAAACTTATGCTTTAGTTGGTGGTGCTACTGGAATGATTGGCGATCCTTCTGGAAAGTCTAATGAAAGAAATTTATTAGATGAAAAAAAAGTTGAAATTAATAAGCAATTTATTAAAGAACAATTAGAGAAATTTTCAGAATCTAAAAGTTTAGATAATTATGATCACTTTAAAGATATGAATTTTTTAACTTTTTTAAGAACAGCTGGTAAATTAATAAATGTTAATTATATGCTTGAAAAAGAATCAATAAATACAAGACTTGAAACAGGCATATCATTTACAGAGTTTTCTTATACTTTAATACAAGGTTATGATTTCTTGCATTTATATGAAACTAAAGACATTTATCTTCAAGCTGGTGGAAGCGACCAATGAGGAAATATTACAACTGGTATTGAAATGATTAGAAAAAATTCTAATTCAGAAACATATGCAGCAGGAATAACATTAAATTTATTATTAAAATCAGATGGAAAGAAATTTGGTAAATCTGAAAAAGGCGCAATTTTCTTAAATGAGAAACTTACTTCTCCTTATGAAATGTATCAATTTTTAATTAATCAAAATGATACTGATGTTATTAAATTATTAAATTTTTTAACATTAATTCCAACAGATGAAATTAAAGAGATTAAAGAAAAATCACTAGCAAATCCAAAAGAAAGAATTGCACAAAAAATTCTCGCTGAAGATATTGTTGTTAATGTTCATGGAAAAGAAAAATACAATCAATCACTTAAAATTTCTGATGTATTATTTTCAGGAAATATCATTGATTTAACAGCTGATGAAATTAAAATGATTTTTAATACAATTCCTTCAATTGAATTAATTAATAAAGACTTTAATTTAAAAGAAGTTTTAACATTATTAGAATTTTCAACTTCTAATAAAACAGCAAGAGAACTAATAAATAATAGTTCTATTGAAGTAAATGGACATAAAATAAATGATGAAAATATGATTATTAATAATCAACATACAATTTTAACTAATTACACAATTTTTAAAAAAGGTAAAAAAAATTACAAATTAATAAAATGAATTATTGAATAATTTATTAAAAACAGGATAGGATTTATAAAATGGAATATAGAAAATTATTAACAAGTGAAAGTGTTGGAAAAGGACACTCTGATAAAATTTGTGATCAAATTTCTGATCATATACTTGATGAATGTTTAAAAACAGATGAAAATGCAAAAGTTGCATGTGAAGTTTTAGCGTCAAATAGATTAATTGTCATTGCTGGCGAAATTACAACCAATACTTATATTGATGTTGTTAAAAAAGCATGAGAAATTATTATGCCACTTGGATATAATGAAAATGATTTTACAATTATCTCAAATGTTAATAACCAATCTACAGATATTTCTCAATCAGTTTTTAAAAAGTCTGGAGAAATTGGTGCTGGTGATCAAGGTATGACTTATGGGTTCGCTACTAATGAAAATAATCACTATATGCCAACAACAATTCTTTTAGCACATAGATTATTAGAAAGAGCAGAAAAATTAAGAGTAAGCAAAGAATTTAAATGAGCAAAAGCTGATATGAAATCACAAGTTACAATTGATTACACTGATGAAAAGAATTTTAAGATTTTTAATGTTCTTTTATCTATTCAACATGATGAAAAGTATTCTGCTAAAGAATTTGAAACATATATTATTGAAAATATCATTGACCCTATTATTCAAGATTATGAGAGATGTGATGACTTCAAATACATTATTAATCCATCTGGAAAATTCATAATTGGCGGTCCTATTGGTGATACTGGTTTAACAGGTAGAAAAATAATTGTTGATACATATGGAGGAGTATCTAGACATGGTGGCGGCGCTTTTAGTGGTAAAGATGCTACAAAAGTAGATAGAACAGGCGCATATATGGCTAGATATGTTGCAAAAAATATTGTAGCAGCTGGTTTAGCTGATAAATGTGAAATTCAATTATCATTTGGAATAGGTAAAACAAAACCTATTTCAATTTATTTAGAAACATTTAATACAAATCATATTCCTAATGAAAAAATTTATGAAGCTATTACTAATGAATTTGATTTTACAATTATTGCTATGATTAAAAAGCTGAATTTAAGATCTCCAATTTTCTCTGATTTATCAGTTTACGGCCATTTTGGTAGAGATAGTGAAAAATTTCATTGAGAGAAAATAGATAAATTAACTAATCTTCAAAAGTATTTAAATTAATTTTTTAATATATATGAGAGTATAAAAAAAACCTAAGAAATACCTTGAATTTAATTATATTTATCATGAAAAAATGAAACAAATTCAAATATTAATATATTTTTTAGAAATCTTATTAATATTTATTTGAAAATGATAAAATAAAAATATGATTAATAATAGTGACAATTTACTAAATAATGAAAATATTGAAAATTTCAATAATAATCAAATAAACAAAGAACGATTTTTTACAAAAAAAAGAATCATCATTGGTATTTTTCTTTCTATTTTTTCAATAACTTTCATTAGTTTATTATCAATTTTTGCTTTTGATATTAATTTTAATGAAATTGGAACTTTATTTAATAAAGGTATTGAAAATTGAGGATTATCAATAGCATTAGTTTTCTTTTTTTTACTTTTTATTTTTACATTTTATAGTATGTGGGCAAAAATATTTGTTCTTAAAAAAAGATTATATAGCACTAGTTCAATTAGAATTAAATGATATGAATGAATATCATTTGCAGCAGTTTCAACATTTATAGCTGTAATAACTCCATTTGCGATTGGTTCTGAACCGTATAATATTTTTTGATTTAAATCAAAAGGAGTCCCTATTTCTGATATATCAGTAATAGTAGCATCCAATGGTTTTTTAAATTCTCTTTCACAAATTATAATTACATGACCATCGTTTTTTATAATAGCTTCTGATTATTCTGCTTTTAGTTCTAATTCATTTTGACTAGCTGCTTTTTGATTAGGATTTATGGGGTTGATATTTGATTTATTAGGTTTTTTAATGTGAGGATTTCTAGGTTATAGTAGAAGAGTACATTTTTGAGTTAATTATATTTTTAATTTCTTTAAAAAGAAAATGAAAATGAATTATCTAACAAAAGATGAAATCTATGAAAAATTTAGAACAAATGCTATTTTTAAAAAACAATTTGTCAGTTTATTTAAAGATTATAAAATAACATCAATGGTCATTATTATAGGTTTATTTTGAAACATTTTTTTCTATTCAACATTATTATTAGCTTTTCTTTTAATACAAGATAGAAGTATTCATATGGATTACTTCAATTTATTTAATTATGTAAATGTAGCTACAACAGCAAATAATTGAGTTCCTATACCAGGTGGTGAAGGTACTTTACAAATGTTATTAACTTGATTTATTACTCCTGACATGATTGCTTCTAATCCAGGGTTACCAGCTGATACCGATTGAACAACATTCTCTAATAGTGGTATTTTTATTTGAAAATTTGCAACATCATATATTCCTACTCTATGTTTTGCTCTTTTTATTCCTCTTGAAATGAAAATGCTTCACAATAGAAAATCATATATAAAAACTATTTTTAAAAGATCACAATCTGAAGAAATTAATCTGATTCCTGATAATACTTTTAATGATATAAATAATTCAGAAAATGAAACGAATCAAATTGAAGAACAAGATAGATTTTCTAATACAGATAATATTGTTGATTCCTCCGATAAATAGAAACTAAATTTTTTAATGCTTTAAGGTTATTTATATGGAAAAAGTTATCATAATAGTTGGAGCTACAGCTACAAAAAAGTCTTATTTAGCCATGGAAATATCTAAATTATTTGATACTGAAATAATAAGTGCTGATGCTTTTCAAATATATAAAGAATTAAATATAGGAATAAATAAACCAAGTATTGAAAATCTTAGTAATGTTAAACATCATTTTGTTAATGAAAAAAATATTGATGATGATTGAAATATAAAAATTTTTCAAGAATTAGCTACAAAAAAAATATCTAAAATTATCAAAAATAATAAAATTCCTATCATTTGTGGCGGGAGTAATCTTTATATTGATGCATTGATTAAAGGTTATGACTTAAAAGATAATATTTCTAGAAATGAAATAGATATTTTTGATAATAAAACTAATCAAGAACTTTTTGATTATATTTTTGAAAATGATCAAGATTTATTAGAAAAAATTAATATTAACAATAGAAAAAGATTAATAAGAGCTTGTCAACTAATTTTTTCTAATAAATCATCATTAGTTCCAAATAAGAATAATAGTGATGAATATATTTATGATGTTTTAATTATCCATACAGTGAGAGATAGAGAAGAACTATATAGAGCCATTAATAATAGAACTGATATTATGATTCAAAACAACTGAAAAGAAGAGGTAGAAGCTCTTTTTTTGAAATACCCTAACATTAATGAACTTAACTCTTTTAGAGCTATAGGATATGATATTGTTTTGAATTCTATTGTTAATAAAACAAATATAGATATTGAAAAAATTAAACAAAAGACAAGAAATTTAGCGAAAAAACAATTAACTTGAATTAATAATAAAACAAAAGTTGATATAGAGTTTAATATCGATAAAGATAATATTAATCTAATTATTGATAAAGTTAATGAATTTGTCAAAAGGAAATAAAATGACTGAACATTTATATATTCATATTCCATTTTGTAGCAATATTTGTTTATATTGTGATTTTCCTAGATTAAAAACAAACAATCAAGATTTAATTAAAAAATATCTTGATAAATTAATATTTAATTTAAAATCAACGAGTATTAAAAACCAATATAAAACTATTTATATTGGTGGTGGTACTCCTAATTATTTGAACGAAATTGATTTAAATTATCTTTTAAGTAATTTAAAAGAATATCTAAATGAAAACGAATATGAATTTACAATTGAATTAAATCCTGAACTTGTAACCGAAGAACAAGTTATTGTTTTAGCAAAAAATAAAATAAATAGAATATCTATAGGTGTTCAAACTTTTAATACAAATATTTTAAAAAAAATGAATAGAAATCATGACAAAGATAATGTTATTAATGCAATCAATTTTTTAATAAAATCTAATATAAAAAATATTTCACTAGATTTTATCTATGGATTTAATGATTTAAAAAACAAAGATTTAGATGAAAGTTTTAATTTTATTTCAAAATATGGAATTAAACATGTTTCTTTTTATGCATTAGAAGTAAAAACTAACTCTATTTTAAATAAACAAAAGTATAGAATTAGTGAAGAATTAATTGAAGATCAATTAATGTATATTCAAGATAATTTAAAAGAATTAAAATATCAAAGATATGAAGTATCAAATTGAACGACAAATTTAAAATATCAATCTGAACACAACAAAGCCTATTGACTATCAAATGATTGAAAAGCAATCGGTTACGGTTCTTCTGGGTTTGAAAATAGAAATGTGTATGAAAATTCAAAAAATTTTGATTCTGAATATTTAACATTTGAAAAAATATCAGTTAAGGATTATTACTTTCAAATTTTAATGATGGGTTTAAGATTAAATTCTGGCATTGATTTAAATATTGAAAAAAATAAAAAAGCTTATGAAATGTATGAAAAAAAAATAACAAATTGTCAAATTAAAAACAACATGTTATTTTGTAACAATCCAAATTTATTAAATGATATTTTAATAAATTTACTTGATTAAGATTATTTTCTTTTTTATCTCTGCTAAATTATCATTACTACAAAGGATGTATAATTGATCTAATTTCTGCAACACTGCATCTTTAAAATCAAATAGTAGATTTTGTTGTCCAATATCATTTTTCTTTAATGCAACAACTTTATATTTAGAACTTGAAACAATTTTTTGTAAGTCTTCAATTTTCATTCCGATAATATCAGGATTTTTAACAACAAATTTAATGAAAGAATAATCAGTTCCTTTAGAAATAATTTCATATTCCTCATTCATAATTTGATCAACAACTTGAATAGCAGTATTATGTTCAGGGAAAACAATTGTTTTAGGACCTAAAGTCTTCATAACTCTTCTATGTACTTTATTTTGCACTTTAGCTACAATATTTTTAATACCTAGGTCTCTTAGGTTCACACAAGTCATAATAGAACCTTCTATATTACTCATACCAACAATAACATAATCAGCCTTTTTAATAGCTGTTGATGCTAATGCTTCAAAATTAGTTGTATCTAAAACAAGAGCAGTATGGAAATCATGAATATTTTGAATACCATTCAATAATGTTTCATTAATATCAACAACAGTTACTTGAATACCATGCTCATGAAAACTCTGAGCAGCTGATAAACCAAATCTTCCCATTCCTATAACAAAAACGTTTTTAACCACGATATTACCTCTTTATATTGCAATTTTATCTTTATACTATACAATAATTAATTATATTATGAAACCAACAGATATGGGAAATAAGTTAAAAGACTTGTTTTCTAAAAAAAATATTAAGAATACATTTGGACGCAAAAATATAAAAGGTTTAATTTTCGGAACATCTATTACTAAGAAGATGTTCAGAATATACTTCTTCTTACTTTTAGTTTTTGCTATTTTATTATATTTACCAATTTCTTTTCAAAGTTTTAGTCAAAATGGGTTTATAGATTATTATGATAACGCATATCACTTCATCTATCAAAATCCAGATTTAACTTTCAATAATAATTATACTTTTGATTTTTTTGATGCCTTATTTATTTCTTTTAGTGCATTTACTAATACAGGGCTTTCAATTGGTGCTCCTGTTCAAGTATTTTCTATTTTTGGTTCAGTTGTATTGATGTTCGCTATTCAACTAGGTGGATTTGGAATAATGTTTTTTGTTTTCCTTTTTTGAAAAATGGTTAATAAACTTGATAAGTTATCTATTAATAATATGCTTTTAGCCCAATCAGAAAAAGGTAACACTAAAATAGGTGATACACCAAAGATGCTTGCTAGATCTACTCTTTGAATTCTATCTATTGAAATAATATTTGCATTTATTTATTCTTTTTGATTTTATACACAACCAGCTTTCTTACAAGTAGCAGGAAGTAATGGTTTTTTAACTAATAGTACTGATTATAATCATTATTATAATAACTATGGTAATTCACTATTTGCAGGTTTCTTTCATTCAATATCATCAATTAATAATGCAGGTTTTGATATTATAGGTTCATCTTCTTTAGCTCCATATCGTTATGGACCTCATAATTTCTTTTTATTTTTAACATCTATTGAGTTTATTATTGGTGGAATCGGTTTCCCTATTTTATATGACATAGTTAATAAATTCAAAATGGAAAGAACATATAAAATAAATATGTTTAAAAAAACTTTTGGAATTGGTAAAATTAGATTTGATAAGTTACACAAATTTTCTCTATTTACAAAACTATCAGTAAGCACTTACTTTATTGTATCTCTTGTAGCAATACCACTAACATTACTATTTGAAATGACACCTGGATTCGGACCATCCTTATTCTGAACATCAGAAATACAAGGATTAAGCCAAACTGATAAAGTAATGCAATTAATATTTCAAAGTTTTTCAACAAGATCTGCTGGATTTTCTACCTTTAATTTAGATTATTTGAATCCAACAACTAAATGATTATTTTCTGTATTAATGTTTATTGGTGGTTCTCCTTCATCAACTGCTGGTGGTATTAGAACAACAACCTTATGTATTTGTTTAATTGGTATTGTTTCTAAATTAAAAGGTAAAAGTGATATTGTTATATTTAAAAGAAGAATTACTGAATCAGATTCAATTAATTCATATGTAATATTATTTGTTGGATTTATAATAATTGGTATTGGTGGATTTATCCTTTCATTTTCAACATTTAATACAACAGCATCTGTTTTTACAAATGCAATCTTTTTATCATCATCAGCATTTGGAACAACAGGACTGAGTGTTATGAATATAGATCAGGTTGACCCTTTTGGTAAAATTTATTTAATGGTATTAATGTTTATCGGTCAATTTAGTATTTCATCAACAATTCTTTCTTTTAATAGAAAAAAACTTAAATCTAATAGATTTAGATATTTAACTGAAAATGTTAAAATCGGATAATTTAATAACTATATGAAAAATTTTAAAATAACAGCTAATGATAATATGAAAAGAATTGATAATTTTTTAATGAAATTATTACCTCATTTATCTCGAAACGAAATATTCTCTTTATTAAGAAATAATAAAGTTAAGGTTAATGGAAAAAAAACAAAACATGATTATCGTTTATCTTTTAATGACTCTATTGATATTTATTTAAATGATCAATATTTTCAAACAGAAACAAATGATTTATTTAAATTAACTAAAAATGATTTAAATATTATTTTTGAAGATGAAAATATCCTTTTATTAAACAAACCTATAGGTTTAATTACTCATGAAGATAATAAAGAGAATATTCATACTTTATTAAATAAATTGAAACTATATATGTTTGAATCAAAACAATGAGACCCTGAAGTAGAACAAACATTTGAGCCTAGTCTATGCAATAGATTAGATAGAAACACTTCGGGTATTGTTATTGCTGCTAAAAATATTGAAGCTCTTAGAAACATGAATGAAATCATCAAAAATAATGAAGTGAAGAAATTATACTATTGTGTTGTTTACAATAAAATTAATAAAAAAGAAGACACTTTATATGCATATCATCAAAAAGATATGCATAAAAATATTGTTAAAATAATTGATTCACCTCAAGTAGGATATAAAAAAATTATTACTAAATACAAAGTAATTAAATCAACAGATAAATATAGTGTTCTTGAAGTCGAATTATTAACAGGTAAAACTCATCAGATAAGAGCTCATCTTTCATTTTTAAAACATCCAATTATTGGTGATAATAAATATTCAAATAAATATGTTGATAAAGATACCAGATTTAAAACACAATTATTAGTTTCTTATAAAATTATATTTAAAACTAATAATGAATATTTTAAATATTTAAATAATAAAGAATTTAAGCTAAATAAAATTTGATTTTTAGATAAATTTTTATAGGATTATTATGCATAATAAAATACTTTCAGGTTCATATTTAGCTGAAATAATAAATATGAATTCAAAAGAAGAGATTAAGAAATTAATTAGTGAAAATAAAAGAATACCTTTATTGGCAATTGTTCAAACTAATCAAAATGAATCTAGTGATATTTTTATTAAAAATAAAATCAAAAAAGCAGAATTAATTGGAATAAAAATTAATTTATTAATTTTCAATGAAATAACAACAAAAAACTTAATTGAAGAAATAAATAAACTAAATAGTGATTCATCAGTAGATGGAATTTTATTACAACTTCCATTAGGCAATAATATTGATAAAAATATAATTTTTAATGCAATCGATCCTAATAAAGATGTTGATTGTTTTAATAGGGTTAATATTGGTGATTTCTATCTTGATTCAAAATATAATAATTTGATATCACCAACAGTTAAAGGAATTATTGAATTATTAAAATTCAATAAAATTAAAATTGAGTCACAAAATATTGTGATTATTAACAGATCAAATTTAATAGGTAAACCATTAGCTAATCTTTTTTTAAGAGAAAATGCAACTGTTACTATTTGTCATTCAAAAACAAAAAAATTAAAAGAAATAACAAAAAAAGCGGATATTTTAATAACGGCTGTTTCCAAACCTAACTTCATTGATTCTAGTTTTATTAAAAAAGATTCAATTTTAATTGATGTTTCGGTAAACAAGATTGAAAATAAAATATATGGAGATATTAATTTTGATAATGTTATTGATATTGTTAAATACATAACCCCAGTACCTAAAGGCATAGGACCATTAACAATTGCCTTTCTATTTCAAAATTTATTAGATTTATATAAAAAAAATAATTAAAAATTAAATTAATTTTTAATTATTTTTTCTTTTGAGACTATATTACCTTGTTTATCTTTTTCAGTGATTTGAATATCATTTTTAGATAAACTTTTTATTTTATTAATAGCTTCTTCTTTTGTATCAAAAACATATTCAATATTTTCACCAGATTCCGATACTCTTTTAACTTTTCATTTAGTTTTTGGTTTTTGGTCATCATTTTTATCTTCAATTTTATCAGATTCTATTTTTTTATCAGAAATATCATTTACAACACTAACAGATTCTATTTTTTTATCAGAAACATTATTTATTGTTTCATTTATATAATTAATTTGAACAATTTCATTATTTTGAATATTACTAGATTCAGTTTTTTCCTTAGGAGAATTAACTAGAACAACCGGAACTTCTTTTTCTTGATCATTATTTTCAAT
>CAMQZA010000005.1 GCA_947039545.1 uncultured Ureaplasma sp.
ATTTGGATCAACTTTCATAACAATATAATTCTCAGTAGGATTATCTCTAAAAGAATAAAGTATTCTTTCATATCCGCTATTCTGCATATATATTAATAATTCATTATCAGGATTAGGAATTGAATTTTCAAAATTAATAATTGGATACATGTAATTAGGAGTAATACCAGTACCTAATATTAAAAAAACCATACCATCTATTAAAATTTTATTTTTAGTAGGAATTGTTTCTATGAAAGTTTCAAAATTTTCTTGAGATGCTAAATTAGAACTTGAAGTCCCAATTTTTTCTTGTTCATTTAAAATATTTAAGTATTGGCTATGCAATTCTGAGGGTAATACTTCTTTTTTAAGATTTTTTAATGAATAATCAGGAATAATAGCACTTAAATTAGAAAAATTTTCATAATAACCAATAGTAGGAAATGGAACTCCTGCTATTGAATCCCTAAAATTAAAATTAATCTTAAATTCTAAATTTGATGGAGGATTATAAAAAGCTGGACTTGCAGGATCAATATTACTAGGGTTAATTCAAGATTCAAAATTATTTAGAAACTTTTTTAAATCCATATCAGAAGAGATTAAACCTATTGTAGTTGATACTTCAGCTAATTTTTGTGGAGTATAAGTTTGTCAAACTTTAATATCAGAATCAATTGTAGGGTTAGGTATTACAGCATTTAATGCTACATATATTTTATTGGCTGTAGTATTGATACCATTTTGAGTTCATTTAGAATTAGCAATAATATTCAAAAATTTCTTTCTCATATTTGATGGTGATTCAGGAGCGTTAGGATCACCAGGAATAAGATTTCAACTTGCTTTATCTAATATATCTTTAAAATCAATTTCAGATAAAGATGGTAAATTATTACCAGTATTAATAACTAATTTATTAACTTCATCGGTTGGATTTGATTCAATTGCTTTATATAAAATATTATTACTATTATTACCAATTTCTAAAGCTCTTGATTTATTAAATTCAACATTATTGATTAAAAGTGGGAATTCAACCTTTAATCAAAGTAAGAATTCTTCTTCATTTCTTTTTTTAGCAGCTTCACCATTTAAAATATTACCGGTTTCTTTATCAGTATAAGTTGATGAGTATCGTTCATAAATAGTAATATTATTTAAGTTTCCGTCTTTAATTAAAGTGTTATAAGAGTTAGATAAATTTTGAGAAAGAAACGTAGTAGACGTAAAGATTGAAAGGGAAAGTGTTAATAAAAAAGTTAAACCTATCAGTCAAATTTTTTTATTAAAAATATATCTAAAAATACTTTTAAAAAGATTTATCAAAATATGCCTTAATTAATTTTTATAAAATTAAAATATTATGTTATTTATATATTAACAAAATATGAATAAAGTTATTAGGTTTTTAAAGCAAATAAAAAGTAACAGCAAAATAATTGCTATTAGTTTTTTTGGAGTTGTTGGTATATCTACAATAATTTTAACCAGTGTTAACTTCACTGGTATAAGTATTATTACTGCTGCTGGTTCAAGTTCTATTTTCCCTTTAATGAATGCTATGGCTAATCTTTATTCAGCAATAGAACCTTCAACTGAAATAATGGTTGAATCAGGTGGTAGTGGTGCTGGTTTAACTGCAGCTTCTAGATTATCTAAAGATATTGGTAATGTTACTGGAACTGTAACAACAAAAAAAGTAGGCGCTCCTGAAATAGGAATCCTAGGTTCTCCTAATTATCAACCTGCTATTGAACAAGGAAGCTGAGCTAATTGAGAAGCTAATGAAATGAAAACAATTACAATTGGATGAGATGCTATTGGAATTGTATATAAACCTTTAAATCCTGATGTTAATTTAAATATTGATCAAAATAATATTCTTAAACTTTTTGAAACTTTTACTGGCTATAAAACACATAAGATGTCTGATTTAACTAATAATATAGCTGATGATGTTTCACCAAATGGAGAAGCAAAAATTTTAACACCTTTTTCAAGAACTGGTGGATATGAAGCTTCTGGGACTGCTAGTAATTTTTCTAAAAATACTAATTTAAACCCAAATACACCTCCAGAAATTGAAGAAATTTTAAGAACTGGTGCTTATTTAAATAATGTAATAGCAACTCCTGAATCAAACGTAGAGGCTTGAAAACAATTTAGTTTAAGTGGTAAGGACAATACAATGATTTATCTTTCATCATATTTTATTTTAGCTAATGAACAATTTATCAAAGATAGTGGTTTTAAAATTGCTACATATAATGGTGTTGAATTAGCAAAACAAAATATAACTAAAACTTATAATTGATTTACATCAGCTAATGCAATTGTAAGTACTAAAGGGATACAAAATTCAAATACTCCTTTAAAAAGATTTATTGATTGAATTATAATGGATGGTGAAGAAATAAATAAAGGTATTCCTCATTGAATTAGATTAACACCTGATCAAATAAATAGTATGAAAAATGCTGCAGGTGAATTTTGAGTTAGTGATTATGCACTTGTTAGAGAAATTGGCGATCAAAATAGAGGGTATGGTGCGATAGTTTAGTATGTTAAATTTTAGGCGTCAAAATGTTATTGATAAAAAATCACAATCAGATAAAGTTATTAATAAGAAATTAAAATCAGATAAAATTGGAAAAATAACATCTGTTACTATCTCTTGATTTTTAGCAGTGATTTTTTTAGCTATTATTGGTTTTATTGTTTTTTCTTCAATTGAAGGTTTTAAAGCATATGGATGAAGTATCTTTGGGAGTCTTGATTTTAACTTGGCTTCTCAACAAGGTTCGGTTTGATATCCATTAGCAATTACATTATTAGTAACGATTGGTGCAATTATTATAGCCAGTCCTATTGGAATTAAAACTGCCACCTTTATTCATTTTAGATTAAATAAAAAATATCAAAAAAGGGCAAGAATTGTTATTTCAACATTAAGTGGAATTCCATCAGTTATTTTTGGGATATTTGCATATAACTCCCTTTGGTTTGTAACTAAAATATTTGGTGCTACAACACCATATACTATTTTAAATGCAATGATCATGTTAGCTTTTATGATTTTACCAACAATTATTAGTTTGACAATAAATTCATATCAAGGTATTTCAAACAATTTAATAACAGGTCCAACTGCTCTTGGTCTTACTAAAACAGCAGCAATCTACAAAGTATATAGAAAAGAAGCTACTTCTGGAATTATTGTTGCAATAATTATTGCAACAGGTAGAGCTATTGGTGAAACTATGGCTTTATCAATGATTCTTTCTGCTGATAATTATAATGCTCTTGGAGATTCAAATATTTTCCTTTCAGCATTTAAACCTCTAGCTGTTATTATTTCAAGTTATATGTTTTCAGAAACTTCATCACCTGCATTAAGAGGGATATTATATGTTTTTGCTATTATTCTATTAATTATAATTTTGATCATTAATGCTTTAGTAATGTTTGTTACTTCAAAAAGAAATGTTTATAAAAATACAAGATGAACTCGGTTTGAAAGAAAAATAGGAGAAGTCTTCCTCTATTTCCCTAATTTATTTTCAATGGCATTTGAAAGAATCATGTATAAAAATTCAAAGAATTTTGATTATCAAAATGAATCATCTGTGAATTTCTATATAAGTGATAGAATTGTTAATCATAAATTAATAAATCTTTATAGTTTTAAAAAATTAGCACTTGAATGAATTTCTGTTACAATTTCTTTTTCATTTTTAATATGAATAATTGGCGATATCTTAATTAAAGGTGGAAATGTTATTTTTGTTAATGCAGGTGGTTTTTCTACTATCTTCCAATACACAAGAGATACAACAGGATTAGCTATTATTAATACTATTATTATTATTATTGTTAGTTTATTAGTAGCACTACCAATTGCGTTCTTTGTAGCTTTATATCTAAATGAGTTTTCAAAAGATGGTAAATCTAAAAAAGCAATATTATTCTTTAATGATTCTTTAAGTTCAGCCCCAAGTATTATTTATGGGATGTTTGGTTTAGCCTTCTTTATTGAACTATTAGGTTTAACATCTTCTGGAACAATGGGTAGATCTTTATTAGCTGGAGCTTTAACTATTGCCTTAGTTATAATCCCAACTTTAGTTAGAACATTTGAACAAGCATTAAAAAAAGTTCCTATGAATTTAAGACATAATGCTTATTCTTTAGGTTGTGGAAAAATGGAAACTATTTGAAAAATAGTTATTCCGTTTGCTTATACTAGTATAAGTTCTTCAATAATCTTAGCAATTGGTCGGATAATGGCTGAAACAGCCCCATTATTCTTAACAGCTGGTTTATCATCAATTTCAACTATTGGTTTATTAAATCCAGGTCAAACTTTAACAACAAGAATTTATGCTCAAATTTTTTCAAACAATTTAAGCGGAGCAAATGATATTAGTTATGAATGTGCATTTGTAGCTTTCATTATTATTTTAGCAATAATCTATATTGGATATGGAATCATTCCAATATATAAAGATTGAAAACAAGTATTAATTTATAAAATAAAAGAACATAAAAGTTTGGGATCAAGTTTTGATAAAATACCATTAGATATTTATTACAAACAAATTATTAATAAAACTCTTTATTTAACTTATGAACAAGCTGATAATCTTAAATTAAATCGTTTTATTAATATTGCAATAAAATATAATAAAAAAATTCTTAGAATAAAATATATTGATAATTTAAAAATGGAACAATTAGTAGAAAGGAAACTCTATGAAAAATAATGATAATAATGTTTTTAATATTGAAAAAATAGAAAAGAGTTTTTCTGAACTTTTAGACAGTGAACTGTTTAATTTTATTGAAACTTTAAATTGAAACCAAAAGATAATTTATAAAATAAAAATGTCTTCTGAACAAAAACAAAATTATAAAGAATATAGTGATTTAATCAAAACTAATATTGAAAATAAAAAAGAAGATTTTAACGAATCAAATATTATTGAAGTAGAAAATTTAAATCTTTGATATAAAAATGGTGATCATCAAGCCCTTTTTGATATTAATGTTAATATTGAAAAAAATAAAGTTACTTCTTTAATCGGTCCTAGTGGATGTGGAAAATCTACTTTTATTAAATGTTTAAATAGAATGAATGATTTAATTTTAGGTTGTAGTGAAACTGGAAACATATATTTTGAATCTGTAAATATCAAATCAAAAAAACTCCACTTAATTTCATTAAGAACAAAAATTGGAATGGTTTTTCAAAGTCCTGTTCCTTTTGAAATGAGTATTTATGAGAATGTTGCTTTTGGACCTAAATCACATGGAATAAAAGATAAAGAGACATTAGATAAAATTGTTGAAGATTCACTAATTAACGCTGCTTTATGAAATGAAGTAAAAGGTGATTTAAATGCACCAGCAACTGGACTTAGTGGTGGTCAACAACAAAGATTATGTATTGCTAGAACAATAGCTTTACAACCAACTATTATTTTAATGGATGAACCTACTTCAGCACTTGATCCTATTGCTACTTCTAAAATAGAAAAACTTATTTTAGAATTAAGAAAGAAATTTACAGTAATAATAGTAACTCACTCAATGGCACAAGCTCAAAGAATAAGTGACAATACTATTTTCTTCTTTGAAGGAAGAGTTATTGAATCAGGTAAAACCAAAGATGTTTTTATTTCTCCAAAAGAGAAAAAAACATATGATTATATTAATGGAAAGATAGGTTAATACTAATGGCTAATTATTTATTACTAAAAGAAAGTGAACGAGATATCTTAGATAATCTAAAAGTTTATTTTTCAAAAACTATTGATTCTTATAAATATCTTTATGAATCATCAACTAACGAAACTAGTGATGATGACATTTATGAAAAAATAAAATCAATGAATAAAAAATCTTTTAGAAGATCTGAAGATATTTTATTTGAATCTACTTGATTAATCCAAAAGCATCAACCTAAAACAAAACACTTAAGAATATTTATTGCAATAATTTATTCTATTAAAGATCTTGAAAGAATAAATACTTATATTTATAAATATACTCGGTTCAGTATTAAAAAATCAAAGAGTTTTGAAGATGTAAAATTCAAAGATTTCTTTTTACAATTTTTAGATTTAATAATTCAAACAATGGATAGTATTTTTAAAGTTTTTGAAAAATTTGATTTTCCTGAAATGCTTGAAGAATCTGAAGAAATCTTCAAAAAATTCTTAATTAAATATGATGCTATATTTTTCAATTTTATTGATTATATTCACACTAATAAGGAAATAGATACTGTTGAAATTTCTAAAGCTGTTATTATTGCTAAAAACTTTGATAGAACAATCGATCATTGTATGAATATTATTGAATCTTTTTCATATATTGAATAAAAATATTTAACCTAATTTTACTTTCTCAGAAAGAATTTGAACATTAGGTTTTTTATTTTTTATATGTCTTTCTTTTAAGAAAGCGGTTTGACTAATTGAATATTGACCAACAGTCATTAGTATAATCATATATATTTGACTAAATTCACCAACTAGATATGGATCTACAGTTGTAAGACCAATATTACCAAAACTTGATGTAACCATAAATACTGATGTTGTTCAATCTTGATTATTAATTGTATGAATATCATATGATGTTAAAATTATTGTTCCAAAACCAACTAATATAACCCCTGAAAGAACAACAATAAAAGAATTTTGAACATTATGTCTATCTATTGTTTTTCTAAAAGCAGAAACATCATTATGTCCTCTAAATTTAGAATAGATAGTAATCAAACAAATACTTAGTGTTGTTGTTCTAATCCCTCCTGATGTTGATGAAGGAGAACCACCAATAAACATTAAAATAATAAATATTCATTTTGTTGAGGAATTAATATTATTTGTTTCGAAAGTAGAAAATCCAGATGATCTAACACTCATTGATTGGAAAATAATATTGATTGTTTTATCAAAATAATTATTAAAAGAATTAGTGTTATTTCATAATAGATTACTACCTCCTCCAAAACTTGTTGTTTCTGAAATTAATATTAATGGTATTGAAATAAGAGTTATGATAGTATAACTCGACATTGATAGTTTTGAAAAAAGAGATATTTTATGATTTAGATTTTTCTCTAATACATATCTACTTCTTGATTCATCTTTATTAAGAGTTTTATAAATCTTTCTTTTTACTTTAAATTTCTTTAAAAAATCATAAACAATTGGAATACCAATTCCACCAATAATAAACTGAACCATTGTCATTATTAGAAAAATTGTATTAACTCCATTTCTATATGGAGCTAATGATGAATTACTAATAATATTTAATCCTGCATTATTCATTGATGAAACTGAATGAAAAAACCCTGCAAAGAATGATTTATCTGCAGCTCCATATAAATTGATATGTGATGTTGTTTCAACATAAAAACCATCTACAAAATTTCCTTCAAAAGCTGGAATTAATAAAAATCATAATGAATAGAATATTCCAAAAATAATCTCAATAATAAAAACTCAAATAGAATATTTAATTAATATTTTTATATTCTCATTATCATCTTCATTATCATCTTTTTTAAATTGGGCTAAAAGTGAACTTTGAGGTTTGATTAATTGGGCGTATTTATAATTAAATAATCTAAATAGAATAAATATAAAAAATAATACACCAAACCCTCCTAGCTGAATAAAAAGCATAATAACAAGTTTACCAAAGGTAGAGAATATTTGATTGGTATCACCAATAATAAGTCCTGTTGTAGTTACTGTACTAAAAGCAGTAAACATAGCATCTAAAAAATCATACTGAAAAAGTTTACCATTAAGATCAAAATGATATGCATTATTAAAATAATCAACATAACCATTTTTAGTAAAGCTTTCAAAAGAAATTGGTAAATAAAGACATATTGTTAAAATAATAATTAGCAATGCAAAAATTCTAAACATTTTCCCACTTAATGTTTTACCAAAAAGTAAATGTTTAAAATCATCTTTTGATAAATTTTTAAATTTGGTTTTAATACTTTTTATTTGATTTTTCATTAGTATTAAAACCTCCTTTTATTTTTATAATTTTACAACAAAAAAGAGTCAATTTTAAAATTGACTCTTTTTTTGTTTATTTTTATTAATTAAAATTAAGCGTTTTCTTCGTTAATTGAATCAAAGAATGCTTGAAGTTTAGCAACTATGCTTTCAAGATTATCAAAATCATCAGCATCTAAACTAGTTTCAATATCAGTAACTGTTTTTGTAAAGTTTTCTCTTAACTCTGGATCTATTTCAGGGTTAGTTAAAATTTCAGATAAAGCAGATAACATATCATTTGCTTTATTTTTAACTTCAAGTTGATGTCTAATTTTAGCATCTTCAGCTTCATTAGCATATGTATCACTCATCATGTTGTTAAGATCTTCATCAGATAAACCACTACTATCTTTAATAGTAACTGAAGTTTCAATATTAGTTGATAAATCTTTAGCAGAAACAATGATAATACCATCAGCATCAATAATAAATGAAATTTCAATTTGTGGAATTCCTTTAGGAGCATTTTGAATATCACCTAAAACAAATTCACCTAAAAGTTTATTTTGAATTGCAAGAGGTCTTTCACCTTGAACAACTTTTACTTCAACTGATTCTTGGTTATCATATGCAGTTGAGAAAACTTGAGATTTTGAAACTGGAATAGTTGTATTTCTAGGAATAATAGGAGTAGCAACCCCACCAAAAGTTTCAATACTTAATGATAAAGGAGTAACGTCTAATAATAAAACGTTTTCAACTTGACCTTGTAAAACAGCACCTTGAATAGCAGCACCAGCAGCAACACATTCATCTGGATTTATTTTAGTATTAACTTCTTTACCAACAAATTCAGTAACTATTTTTCTAACAGCTGGCATTTTTGTAGAACCACCAACCATTAAGATTTCGTTAAGTTCTGATTTTTTAACACCTGATTGTTTAATAGCATCACCTAATGGTAATAAAGTTCTTTGTAATAAATCATCAGTCATTTTTAAAAATTCTTTTTTAGTTAGAACTGTTGAAATATTTAAAGGAGGTTGTCCAGGAACCATAATTAAGAATGGTAAGTTAATTTTATATTCATCATCAAATGATAATCTAATTTTAGTTTTCTCAGCAGCATCTCTTAATCTTTGAACAGCCATTTTATCAACTGTAACATCAACTTTATTTTCAGCTAAGATTTTATCTTTTAATCATTGAACGATTTTTTCATCTCAGTCATCTCCACCAAGACGGTTATCTCCAGCTGTTGCTAATACTTCAAAAGTACCATCAGCAATTTCAAGAACAGAAACATCGAAAGTTCCTCCTCCTAAGTCATAAACTAGGATTTTTTGAGAATCACCTTTTTCATTACTTAAACCGAAAGCTAAAGCAGCAGCAGTTGGTTCATTAATAATTCTTAGAACTTCTAAACCAGCTAATCTACCAGCATTTTTAGTTGCTGTTCTTTGAGCATCATTAAAATAAGCTGGAACAGTAATAACTGCTTTATTTACAGGTTCACCAGTTCTTTTTTCTGAATATTTTTTTATATATTTTAAAATCTCAGCACTAATTTCTTCAGGTGTATATTGTTTACCTAAAGCACTAACTGTTTGTTTTGTACCGATTAAACGTTTAATAGACCCAATAGTATTAGGGTTAGTTGACATTTGTCTTTTAGCAACATCTCCAACTAATACTTCACGATCTTTAAAAGCAACAACTGACGGCGTAGTTGGATTATCTTCTAGGTTATCAATAATTTTAACTTTACCATGTGACATATATGCAACACACGAGTTTGTTGTACCTAAATCAATACCTATTACTATATCTTTTTCATTTGACATTATTTCTATCTCCTAATAACAAAAAATTATATTTAAAATATACCACTTTTTTTCTAAATTGGAAACATTGACTATAATAAATTATTATGAATGTATTAGAAAAAATAAAATTAATCCCAGAAAAGCCTGGTTGTTATTTATGAAAAGACAAGAATCAAAACATTTTATACATAGGTAAATCAAAGAATCTTTTAAAAAGAACAAAGCAATATTTTGATAAATCACACAATGGAAGAATAACAAAGTTGGTAAGAAATATTGCTGATGTTGATTATATTGTTGTTAAGAATGAAAATGAAGCTTTGATTTTAGAAAACAATTTAATTAATAAACACAAACCAAAATATAATATTCTTTTGAAGGACAGTTCTAATTATCCTTATATAATGGTTAGTAACGAAACTCATCCTAGAATAAAATATACTCATAGGTATATAAAAAATAGTGGAACGTATTATGGTCCGTTCGCAACAAAAGATAATAACATTTATGAGATATATAAATTTCTAGAAAGAATTATCCCTTTTAGAAAATGTAATCCAATACCTAAAAAAACTTGTATCTACTATGATATGAATAGATGTCTTGGTCCTTGTATTAATAAAATAGGCAAAGAAGATTATGATGTTTTAAAAAATAACATTCATGATATTTTCAATAAAAAGGCAGTTAATATAATTAATGATCTGAAAAAGAAAGAATTAAATGCTTCAGATAATGAAGATTTCCTTGATGCTAAAAAATATTTAGACCTTCAAATAGGTTTGAAATCAATTATTGATAATCAAAATGTTCAATTCAACAATCGAGATGATATTGATATTATTTCCTTTTTAGTTGATGATGATACTATTTCTATTTATATCTTCAATTTTATTAATGGTTTTTTAATTAATAAACATAATCATATTTCAAAAATATATTCTGAAATTAATGAAGCTTTAATAAGTTATCTAATGCAATACTACTCAACTAATAAAGTTCCTAAGAAAATCTATATTAATATTGATTCAGATGAATTGGATAATTTATCTGAAGTATTGAATACAAAAATAATAGCTGCTAAAAAAGGTAAGTACTTTGATTTAATAAACCAAGGTTTAATAAATGCTAAGGATGATTTAAAAGTTAATAAAACAAAATATTTAATAGAATATGACAAAACAATTAAAGCTGTTGATGATTTAGCTCGACTTATTAATATTGATTCAGCTAATAGAATTGAAGCATTTGATAATTCAAATTTATTTTTATCAACACCAGTTAGTGCTGTTGTTGTTTGTGAAAATGGAAAATTTAATAAATCAAAATATCGAAAATTTAATTTAACAAGCGAAGAAAACAAGTCTGATTATCAATATATGTATGAAGTTATTAAAAGAAGATATTCTAGACAAATTAAAAATAACCAATTATTACCTGAACTTATTATTGTTGATGGCGGAAAAATTCAAGTAAGTGCTGCTAATTTAGCTTTAAGTGAACTTAATTTAACTTCTCAAATAGCAGTTATAGGATTAAAGAAAAATAGCAAACATAAAACTCATTCAATTATTGATGCTAATTTTAATGAAATTGAACTAGATAACAAAACAAATGTTTATTGATTCTTAAGTAATATACAAGAAGAGATACATCGTTTTGTAATTAATTTCTTTAGAACTAAACGAAATAAATCTTTATTTGTTAGTTTATTAGATGGTGTTAAAGGAATTGGAAGTGTTACTAAAAATAAAATATTAACTATCTATCCTAATATTTTAGAAATAGATAATGTTGATGTTAAAATACTTTGCCAAATAATGCCTGAAAAAATTGCTATTGAATTAAAGGATAAAATTAAAAACTATTTAAAAGAAAGTAACTAATTATTCATTTAATAATAAATAACTAATTGCAATTGATGAAATTAAATCATCTATTGTATTTGATCTTGATGTTAATATAAATGGGAAAGTTAAACCTATTACTAATCCAGCAAAGATTGCATTCGAAAAATGAACAAGTGATTTAATTAATATATTGCCACTTTCAATATCATTGACTAAAAGAATATTAGCTTTACCAGCTACTATATCTTTATTATTTTTTATTTCTTTACTTTTCTTATTAAGAGCAATATCAAATTGCATTGGACCTGAAACATAACAATTCTTGATTTCATTATTTTCATTCATTATTTTTAATTTATCAGCATCTATTGTTGAATTCATTTTTTCATAAATTTTGTCTTTAGCACAAAGACAAGCTACATATGGTTTCTTATTTTCAATCTTATTATATAAATAGACAGCGTTATTAATGATTGATTTTTTTTGATTTAGCGTTGGTGCAATATTCATTGCTCCATCTGTGATTAAATAAAATTGTTCTCAATCCTTATTAAATAGAACAGCGACATGACTTATAAAGTCTTTTTCAATAAATCTATATTCTTTTTTTAAAATAAATTTTAAAATATCTGAACTCTCAATTATTCCTTTTAGTAAAATATCAGCTTTCTTCTCTTTTAGTAGATTCATTGAAACTAGTAGTGAATCTAAATCATCTTTTGTTTCGTAAAATTTATTATCATCAAGTTTAAAATCAATATTAGGAATAGCTGAATTAATTTTCTCTTTATTTCCAACAATTAAATAATCAACTAAATTTAAATTAATAAATTTTTCTAAAGCTTTAAAATAATTCTCATTATATGGATTAATAATCAATATGATTGGAGTTCTATTTATTTTTCTATTAAGAGCTTTTTCAATAAAAAACTCATTATTAATAATTTTTTGATTATCCATAAAAGTTCCGAACTAAAATATTAATTAAATTATAACTTCTAATGTTTTTTCTTTATATGAAATATTTATAAATAAATACAATAAATATCTTTTAATCTAATTTTATTTATAAAATTAGAGAGTAAATAAATTATTATTTTACAAAACATATGGTGCGGTAGCCAAGTCTATAAAGGCGATAAATCTTTTTTTATGATCATTAGTGAAAATCTAATCTGCACCTCCATTTTAAAAATAAATTAAAAAATAGTAGTTAAATCTTTTTAAAAAGTTTAATTGCTATTTTTTTTGTATATTATTAATATAATAAAAATATTATCTTTTATATGTGGCGCCATAGCCAAGTGGTAAGGCCGTAGACTGCAACTCTGCTACCGTCAGTTCGAATCTGACTGGCGCCTCCATATTTGTATCCTTAGCTCAATTGGATAGAGCATCTGACTACGGATCAGAAGGTTGGGGGTTCGACTCCTCTAGGGTACGCCAATTTTTATTCAATCTTTTTTTATTTTAAAACAAAATATAAGAAAAGATTTTTTTTATAAAAAGTATATTTTATCAGAAAATAGACAAAATAAATTCGGTAATAATTATATATTATTTTCAAAATAATATATAATTATTATGTTATAAAAATTGATTATATAAAAGCGTTTTTATAATTAAAACGGGAAGTAGCACAGCTTGGTAGTGCACCTGGTTTGGGACCAGGGGGTCGCAGGTTCGAATCCTGTCTTCCCGACCATTTTTGGCTAGATAGCTCAGTTGGTTAGAGCGATCGGTTCATACCCGGTAGGTCCAGAGTTCGACTCTCTGTCTAGCCACCAATAAGGCTTCTGTAGCTCAATTTGGTTAGAGCCCCCGACTCATAATCGGTCGGTTACAGGTTCGAGTCCTGTCAGAAGCACCAATTTGCTTTACAAAAATAAAAAAAATTAATTATGTTATAATTAATTTGAATGCTGGAGGATTACCCAAGTCCGGTTGAAGGGATCGGTCTTGAAAACCGAAAGGTGGGGCAACCTGCGCGGGGGTTCGAATCCCTCATCCTCCGCCATTTTTATCGCGGAATAGAGCAGCTCGGTTAGCTCGTCAGGCTCATAACCTGAAGGTCGGAGGTTCAAATCCTTCTTCCGCAACCATTGGTTCTGTAGTGTACTGGTTAACATGCCTCTCTGTCACAGAGGAGATTGCGGGTTCGACTCCCGTCAGGACCGCCATATGGCTCTGTAGCTCAGTCGGTAGAGCAACAGACTGAAAATCTGTGTGTCGGGAGTTCAATTCTCCCCGGAGCCACCATTAAAAATATAAATAGATATAAAAAAAGATTTGAATTACATTCAAATCTTTTTTTATTTTATCAATTACTATAATTTAGTAATATCTATTTCTCCACTATAAACAAATTGAGCTGGACCTTGCATAAAATAGCTATCGCCTTTTTTCTCAATAGTTAATTTACCAAGCGCTTGATGGATATTGATAGCACCTTTTGTTAAGTTCTTAATATTACTTAAAGCAGCAACAGCGCAACTACCAGTACCACATGCAAGAGTTATTCCTATTCCTCTTTCTCATGTTTTAAGTTCGATATTATTTTCATCAATAACTTTAGCAAAATTAAAATTAGCGTCACTTGGAAATAAACTAGGAATATTTAGTTCATCTACAACTTCATAAATTATTTTATCATCTAGTTCATTAACAAAAATAACTACATGAGCTGGACCAAAATTAACAGCTGAATATTCAAACTCAAATCCAGATTTTAATTTATGTTTAACATCAAATATTTTTTCTAAATCACTTATTGCTGGAATGTTTTTAGGTGTTCAATCAAATGTTTGCATATTAACTTCAACAACAAACGGATCTTTTGAAATAATATTAATAATTTTTAAACCATCATCAGTTAAAATTTCGATTTGATCCTTTTCATATCCTTGTCTTTTAAAGAAATATGATAAACATCTAATAGCATTACCACACATTTTATCTCTATAACCACTAGGGTCAATAAAAGTCATTTGATGTGGATTAGTTTTAGTTCCTGCAATAACAAGACCATCACTTCCAATTCCTGTAAATCTATTACAAATTTTAACAGCTAGTTTTTCAAGATTTTCATTTTCATCTAATTCTTTGTAATCAACGATAACAAAATCATTTCCTAAACCATGGTATTTTTCAAATTTCATAATTTTCCTCTTTTATATCTAATAATTATATTCTATATATTATCTTTAAAATATGTTGAATATGTGTAAAATAAATTAGATTTAACCATTTTTGAAATTGGATTTTCTAATTGAGATTTTTTAATATTTTCAATTAGAAATATTTCTTTTGCTAACTTATCTACAGGTAATGTAAGATCAAAATAATTTGCAAGAACATAATCATATAATTCTTTATTTGTTGGTGTATAAGTAACATAATCAAAGTTTTGATATGCTAATGTATCTTCAATTACTTGAGTACCTGTAGTTATTGGAAAATTAACTTCTTTAATAACATCATATGATTTATCTAGTTTCTCGCCTACTACTTCATTATCAATTGCCACAATTTCAACAGCTACAACACTGTTTTTAGGTTTAACAATATGAAAATCTCCTTCAGGTATTTCAACTCCAGAATCTCCACCATATGCTGCAAAAAAAGCATCACCATTATACAATAATGCACCCATAGCTTGTCTATCAGCTAGAGCATTTAAAACAACATTTGAATCAGATTTAAGTTGGAAATTTCTTTTGCCCATTGGTGCAAGAATATCAATTAAATGTTTATAAGTTGTTGTTAACTCTGAAATAGAAGCATTAGGTTGGGGGTTAAGATTTGTAGAATTTGTTTCAATTAATCTTGGAATAGAATATAAAGTTCTTTCATCATCAATTGCTCATAATAAAGGTTGTCTTGAATTTTGAATAGTAGCATTAAAACGTGGTTCTCTTGAAACAATATCTAATGTTGTTTTTCAATTAATATCTAGTGCATGCAATGCTGGTATCTTTGGACCACGATATGCAAACACAAAATCTTGTGCAAAATAAGGAACTCCATAATCTAATAAATTTATTGGTTCATTAGTTTTATCTGTAAAACTAGTCATAGCAATTACTGTTTCAGGTGTAAAAAGTGTTTTAGCTTCTTCAGAATTAGTAACGCCTGGAATATTAAATTTATTTCAATCCATTTTTTGAATAAGATTATCTTCAATTAATGAAACAGCTTCATAACCACTTGGTGTTACTATTTCCACTTCATTATTTTTTAATAATTGATATATTTGATCATTTGTTGGATATGAGATAAAATCTACACCATACTTTTCATTTAAAGCAATTTCAACATCAGGAGACATATATGATTCAAAATTAGAATAAATAAAACTACTACCTCCTGATACAGAAACACAAGATGCCAAAAATGGTGTCATTGCTAATATTGGTAAAAGAGCAAGAGCGAATTTACTGACTTTTTTCATAACCACTCCTAATTGAATTATTATATTTAAACATTTTTTTACTACTCGTATTTTTATTGATTTTTTTAGCTTTAAAAATACTAATAATTATAATTACAACGATAGTCGTTAAAACAACTAATGCTCCAAAAGTAACTGCTCACATTTTTATTCCTTTAGCCATTGAAAAAATGTCAATAGAAATTGTTGTTATTCTTCCGTTTATTAAACTTGAAATAATGAAATCATCAAAGCTTATTGAGAAGATAATAGCGCCTGCTGCTATTATTGATGGTAATAGATAAGGAATTATTACTTTAAAGAAAGTTTGAATTTGATTATATCCAAGATCATTTGATGCATAAATTAAATTATTATTCATCTTAATCATTCTTGGATAAATTGTTATCATTCCATAAGGAACTGAAAAAGATATATGAGCTAAAATTAAAGTAGTAAAACCAAAATCAAATCCTATTGCAATTCAAGTAACACTGAACAATAATAATAAACTAACTCCATTAATAATGTCTGGTGTAACTACACTTACTTTTGATAAAAAAATTGATGAACTTCTATAAACTTTTGCAGCATGTCATAAACCAAAACAAGCAAGTGTTGATATTATTAATGAAATTGGTGTTACGACAATTGCTATTATTAATGAATTTAAAAGTGAGGTTACAAAATCAGAATTATTGACTAAATCTGTGAAATTATTTCCTCCATTTCAAATGAAATCATTATCAATATTACCTTTATCTGAAGCATTTGTGAATGAAAGAAAGATAATAAAAACCAAAGGAATATAGATGATAAAGATAATAATTAGAATATATCATTGTCTTAATCAAGATAAAAAGTTATTGTTTTTCATTGATTTTCTCCGTTCTTTTTGAACTTGATTTTTTAATCATTTTATAAACTTTAGGAGTTAATATATAAATCCCATACATTCCAAGAATAATTAAACCAATAGTTAAACTTAAAACTGAAACTCTTGCTAGTGCAATATCACTATTATTAGCATTACCAGCACTACCTTCAATAATTCCTCCAATTAAGGTTCCATCATTATTATTATTTAAAAATGCTGAAACTGCTACTGATGTTAAAGAAGGTAAATATACTAAAGTAATCCCTGCTATTAATGCATGTTTAGTATAAGGTAAAATTACTTTGAAAAAAGTTGTAACAAAATTACGACCTAGATCTCTTGATGCATAAACTAAATTTTTAGGTAATGATTCAAGTGAATTATATAAAGGCATCATCATAAAAGGTAAGTAAATATAAACTAAACCGATAATTGTGAATATATCACCATAAGTAGAATTACCTGCACCATTTATCGTGTCAAATAAAGTTTTTAATCCAATTAATTTAATTAATAAACTACTTCAAATAGGAGCTGTAACTATTAACATTACTACTGATTTATAAATTTTATTTTTTGACATCGATAAAAAATAACAAAATGGATATGCTATAAGAATACAAATTAAAGTAGAAGCCAAAGAAATATAAATTGAACGTAATATTTTCATCATAACTGAACTATTTAAAATTTCTCAATTATCTTCAATACTTCCAGCTGAAGTTGGCAAAAAAGCATATGTGATAATAATAATTAATGGAATTATAATAAATAGAAGTGTTAAAAGAAAAAAAGGAATAGCTAAAAGTAATTTTTTATTCATTTTAAAATTTTTAAAAATATCAGATGATTTTAATTCTTTATTACTTATCATTTTTTACTCTTTCAATTAAATGCATATCTTCGATATCTCATTTAAGACCTATTTCAGAATTCATTTCAGCTCTATTAATACCTTCAACAGATAGTTTTTTATTACCACTTATACAATCAATATCTCATAACAAACCTTTATAAGTCATATCTGTAATAAGAGCATTTATATATCCTTCATCTTTAGAAATAACATCAAAATCTTCAGGTCTAATCATTACATCAACTAAGTCACCAACATTAAATTCATATTCAGGTAAATAATCTATAACTTTATCTAAAATTTTAACTTTATTATTTTCTAAAATTTTACCTTCAAAGAAATTAGCTTTTCCTATGAATTTTGCAGCTCACTTATTAATTGGATAATCATAGATTTCATTAGGTGTACCGACTTGTTCTATTTCACCATTATTCATAACAACAACTTTATCAGAAAGACTTAAAGCTTCTTCTTGATCATGTGTTACTAGAATGAAAGTAATATTTAATTCTTTATGAAGTCTTTTTAATTCTGTTTGTAATTGTTTTCTAACTTGAGCATCAAGTGCTGATAGAGGTTCATCTAATAATAAAATTTCAGGTTCAATCACAATACTTCTAGCTAAAGCTACTCTTTGTTGCATTCCACCAGAAAGTTCATGTGGAAAAAGATTTCCTTTATTTTTTAAACCAACAAGAGCAATAACTTTATTAGCTCTCTCATTGATTTCTTTTTTATTAAGTTTTCTTGTAATATGTTTTTTTTCAAATTTTTCTTTTGCAGTATTAGGATAATTTTCTCAATAAGAAATATCATAATCAATATATGAAAGTTCATAATTCAAATTGTCATATTTTTTATCAATTAATTGCTTTGAAAAAAAATTCTTAGTTAAATTATTAATTTCTTTTTCGATTTCATTCATATCATTTGATGTTGTATCTAAAGATATTTTTAATCTTAATGAAAGAAAAATATTATTAATATTGTTATTTATCTTATTTTTTAATGATTGTTTAGAAACAAAATCATCACCATATTTATCATAAAGTTTTTGCTCTAAAACTTCAATTTCATCTCAAAATTGATCTATTCTCATATCTTTGATTTTTAATCATTCTGGTTTTTTAGAATATTCTTTTTCAACATCAATAATTTCTTTTTCTAAATTTTGTGTTTTATCTTTAACCATTTTAATTTTTTTACTAGCTACTTTTTGAGCATCTAAGAAAATTTTATCAGCTTCATCATATAACTTATCTGAGATATTTTCATTATCAGTTCTCATTACTTTAAGACCGTATTCAATATTTTGTTTAACAGTCATATTAGGAAAAAGAGCATAGTCTTGAAAAACAGTAGATGTTGGTCTATCATGGACTGGCATGTTTTTAATATCTATTTTTTGATATAAAATTTTTCCTTTAGTTGGGACTTCGAACCCCGCTAACATTTTTAGCATAGTAGTTTTTCCACAACCACTAGGACCTAATAATGTTACAAATTCACCTTTTTTAATTTGTAAATTAAAGTTTTTAACAGCGACAAACCCGTTATCAAAAACTTTATTAATGTTGATTAAATCAAGAATATTTTTTTTCACTTTTTACTTACCTCTTGTTTTTTAAAATAAAAAAAATAGGTAAACTTTTGTTTATCTATTTTTAAAGTATTTTGAAATTTTTAATTAATATTTGATTAAGAATCTAATTCGTCTATTTTTTGTAATAATTTTTCTTTTTGGATATAACCACGAGATTCATCTATGATTTTTCCATTTTTAAAAAACTTAAGTGTAGGAACACTTGTAACATTATATTCTTCTGCTAATTCTTGCATTTCATCAATATCAATTTTTATAATTTTAACTTCAGTTCTTTCTGAAGCAATACTTTGAAGAACAGGGGCAAGCATTTTACAAGGTCCACATCATAATGCGTGAAAATCTACAACTACTAAGTTATCAGTATCAATTGTTTTTAAAAATTCATCTTTTGATTTAATATCTATCATATTTTGTCCTTACTAAATTTAATAAATTTATTATATATCAATATTTATTTTTTTGATTTTTTTTCTTTTATTTCTTTTTTATCTTCTTTGTCATTTGGAATAACAATATTTTTAATAAATCTACATTTAGGAAAAGAACTACATGCAATAAATTCACTTGACTTTGCTTTTGCGCTTTTCTTTTTTCTAATTACTAATTTAGAACCACAATCAGGACATAACTCTCCTGTTTCAACTAAAGGTTCAACTTTAGGAGCATTTGGTGATTGTTCAATGTATTTACAACTAGTTTTAGAAAAACCACTACATCCAATAAATTCACTTTGATTATATTTGTTAACTCTAACTACTAATCTTTCTCCACAAAGTGGACAAACTCTACCTTCAACATAATTAGGTTCAACTTTTTCAATTAATTTATCAGCTTCTATTAATTCTTCTTTTAACTTTTCATTAAAAACTTCCATGAAAGTTGTTCAATTAAGTTGACCAGTTGATATTTTATCTAAATCATTTTCCATTTCAACAGTAAATTTTTTAGAAACTATATCTTTAAATCCTTTTAAAAGATTAGTGATAACTAAAACACCTTTATCAGTTGGACTTAAACCATTTGTATCATTAATAACATATCCTCTAGATTGAACTATACCAACCATTGATGAATAAGTAGAAGGTCTACCAACTCCAGCTTCTTTTAAAGCTTTTACTAAACTACCCTCGTTATATAATGCAGGTGGTTCTGTTGTATGAATATTAACAACTGGAGTTTTTTCAATACTTGAAAGTTTATCTCCGATTTTTAAGTAACTTAGATCAATTACATTTTCAGTTTTACTAGTGTCATAATATGGCAAAATATGATAACCTAAAAATTTATTTTTAGTATATTTTGTATAAAACTTGTGATCATTGTTTTTAAAACGAACTACATTGTTAATAAAAATAGGTGGATTCATTAAACTTGAAGTTGTTCTTGTTCAAATTAACTTATATAGAGTAATTAGATCCTTAGCATCTTTTTCAGTCATATGTTTTGATAAATAAGCTGGTTCAATGTTAATATCAATTGGTCTAATAGCCTCATGCGCATCTTGAATTTTAAGATCTTTAACTTTTGAAGTTGATTCTTTAGTTGAAGTTAAAACAAATTCATTACCAAATTTATCTTCAATATATTTCTTTGTTGAATCAATAAAACTAGAGTTCATTCTATTAGAATCTGTTCTTGGATATGAAATAAGAGCTATTTGTTCGTTATTAATTTTCACACCTTCAAATAGTTTTTGAGATAAGAAAGTTGTTTTAGATGCTTTTCATCCGTACTTAGAATATGCAGCTGTTAATAAAGTATCAGTTGAATAAGGTAAAAGTTTTTTAGATGTTTTAAAAGTTGGGTCATCAATTTTATAAACTTCAAATTGTTTATTTAATTCACTTGAAATCTTATTAGCTTCATTTTCATTAGCAAATCTAATTTCAGTTGTTGAAGATGAAACAAAAGGTTCAAATTTTCCATTAATTTCTCTTAAGAAGATTTCAATATTATTCTCAAGAATAGTATTAATAGTTCATCAATTTGATTTAACAAATTTTTCTCTCTCAAGAAAACGTTCAACAATAAATAATAAAGCAACAGATTGAACTCTACCAGCTGATTTAGCTTTTAATTTTCTTTGAACTACATTAGATAAACTATATCCTACCATTCTATCAAGTAGTCTTCTACTTCATTGAGAATAAACAAGATTCATATCAATATCTCTTGGATTATTAATTGCCTCATTAACAGCATTATTAGTAATTTCATTGAATGTTATTCTTTGACACTTTACTTTATCTTCATCATTTAGAATATCAAATAGATGTCAAGAAATAGCTTCTCCCTCACGATCAGGGTCAGTTGCTAAATAAACTTTTGCATAGCTTTTAACTTTTTTGTTTATTTCTTTTATTAACTCAGGATTAGTAGATTTTCATTTCGGAATTCATGTTTTAGTATCGCAACCAAAACCTCTTTTATCCAGTTCTCTAATATGACCGCTTGATGCTATTACTTCATAAGCATCACCAACATATTTTTTTATTGATTTAATTTTGTTTTTCGACTCAACAATGATTAAATTTTTATCCATTAAAAATTCTCCCTAAAATATCTCTATAAAAAAATAATTTACATTAATATAAATACAATAGATTTATTCTATTAGCAATTAAAAAAATAAAATAAGTGATAAAAAGTTAAAAAAACATTAAAATATGTGGAAAATATCAAAAATTTATCAACATTTTGTGGATAACAGTGAAAATTACCAAAATAAAAACATTATTGATGTTTATAAGAAAAAAATATTAGTGGGAAAAGAAATTTATGAAAAAAACTTCTTTATAAAACTAAAAAAGAGAGAGAAAATAATACTAAAATTATTTAGATTGTCTCAAAGTTTGAAAGGAGGAAATATGATTGAAATGAAATACCGTATTATTAAAAATATTGATTTTATTTTTAATAATTTTTTGTTCAATCATATCTATTCTCCAATTATTAAAAATGATGCGGTTCTACTTTATAATTTTCTGATTACTGATTATGATGTTAGTAACAAAATTAATATTTCTATTAATAAGATTAGTGATCTTAATAAATTTTTAAACTTTACTGAAAACCAATTCTCAACATCTAAAAAAATTCTAGAAGCTATGGGTTTGATTTCTTCTTATATTGACACAACAAAATATGATACTTATCATATAAAAATTAATAATTTCAAAACTTGAAATGATTTTAAAAAAGACCCTAAAAAACTTTTGCTTTTGAAAAATGCTGTTGGAAGTAGTAATTTTGATAAAGTTAAATATGCTTTTGAAAAAAATGATTTTCATTTATCTTTATTAACAAATGTTAATTCTACTTTTGAATCAGTTTTTGGAAATTTAGATATCAATAATATTAATAATGTAGACTTCAATCATATTTATGATTCGTTATTAAAAATGACTAATAAATTAATTGTTATTAGTGATGAAGATAAAAAGATAATTGAGTACAACTTTAGAACATATGATTTAACTTATAATGAAATTATTAAAGTTATTCACTCATCAATATTTTTTGATTCAAAACAATACTTGATTGATAAATACCAACTTAATAATAATTTCTTGAGTTTAATAGAACCATCTAGTCAATTAAAAATAAATACTATTGTTGCAATTAATAGAAATTCTAAAATTTTTAATGAATCATTTGATTTAAAAGGAAATGAACATATACTTGAAGACTATAAAAAGTATAATAGCGAACAATATCTTTCTCTACTTCAAAAACAAGCTATTGATCAATCAGATAAATTAATAATAAATTCTTTAAGAAAGAAATTTAATTTACCTGATTATCTAATCAATGTTCTTTTGGATTTTGTAATATATAAAAACAAAGGTAAAATTATTTTTGATTATATTGCAAAAATTGCTAATACAATTAATAGATTGAATATTACAACAGTTGAAGAAACTGTAAAACATTTAAATTTATCAATGTTAAGTCAAAACAATAATATTTCTATAAAGATTAATAATGAATTGGATTGAGATTAAAAAATATGGAAAAAAAGAAATATAAAAATATCAATACTGATATTGAAATCTATAAAGAAGAAGCTTATGAAAAATATAAGGATCATCCTGAAGTTCTAAAATTAGAATGTAATGCAGATATTATAAAAAAAGGTATTTTTGATATTAAAAGAGCAATTGAGACTAATGATATTTGTAATAATGATTTAGAGAGTCAAGAATGTAAAATTAACAATTATCATAGTAATATTGAGTTGAATAAAAATAATATAATTTCTGTTTCACTATCTTTGTGTCCAAAACTAGTAAAAAATCCAGACAATATCTTAAAAAAATATATTGTCTTCTCAAATATTAATAATGAAAAATATGCTGATTTTTTTGAAAAAGATAATATCTTTGATCAAGATGACCCTGCTAGACAAAAAATAATTAAAAAAATTATTAATATGAAAAAATTGAAAGATAAAAATGGATTTTATCTTTCAGGAAACTTTGGAAGCGGAAAAACTTATATTCTTTCTTCTTTAATTAATTCATTAGCTAAACAAGAAAAAACTACTGCTTTTGTTAATTTAACTGATTTATTTGATTTTTTTAAAACTGCTATAACAAAAAAAGATCCTAATTTAGATTATGAAATAATTAAAATTCAAGATGATTTAAAAACTGTTGATTATTTAGTAATTGATGGAATGGGAAATGAATCATTTAGTAAATGAACTCATTTCTCTATATTACTTTCAATTTTGCAACATCGATTAGATTACGATATGATAACTATTTTTTCATCTAATATGAAATTTGATGAATTAAAAAAATATTACTTAAATAGTTGTTATTCTAAATATGGAGAAACAGGAAGTTTAAAAACCTTCATGGATAGAATAAAAGTTTTATCATTTGATGATAATTTTCAAATGGGTAGTAAAGATTATAGAAGCAATAAAAAAACATATAGTTAATCAAATTAACTATATGTTTTTTGTTTTATGTAAAATGGCGCGCCTGAAGAGATTCGAACTCCTGACCGCACGCTTAGAAGGCGTGTGCTCTATCCAACTGAGCTACAGGCGCAATTGATTATAAATAATCAATTTAATTATATAAGAAAAACATATTTTTTATAATCTTATAAAGATTATTTTTCTTTTATCTTATTAATTAAATTATTAATCTTCTCTTCTAATTCATTTTTAGGTTCTTTAATTAGTATATGACAGTGACGACATTTAGCTGAATATTTTTCAATATCACCAATAACAATAACAGGATCATCTGTTAAAGCTACTTTATTATCAGTCATTCTTTGGCTTCTATTAGCATTATTATAACAACTAGTACAAACTGCTGTTAATTTTGTAATTCTCTCAGCATAAGGCAAAATATTTTTAATTGTTTCAAAAGGTTCACCTCTAAAATCTAAATCAAGGCCAGAAACAATAACATTAATATTCATATCAGCTAATTTATTAGCAACTAAGTAAAGATCAGTATCTAAAAATTGCGCCTCATCTATAGCTATTAAATGAGGTATATCTTTTTGTTTTGATAAGTATTCTAAAATATCTATTGATTTATTAATAGATATTGCATCTCTTTCTGAGTTATTTCTGGAAATAATTTTATTTGTAGTTCTTGTATCAGTATTAGGTTTAAAAACTAAATACTGAATTTTTGCATAAGAAGCTCTATTTAATCTTCTTAATAATTCATCTGTTTTTCCAGCAAACATTGGCCCGCAAATAACTTCTATTATTGATTGTTTATTTTCCATTGATGTCTCTTTTTAAAAAATTTATTTAGACATTAAATCTAAAATCACAAATATCTCCGTCTTGGACAATATATTTTTTACCTTCAAGTCTTAATTTTCCTAAAGACTTTATTTTATTTTCATCTTTATGTTCAATCATATCTTCATAAGAGATAACAGCAGCTTTAATAAAACCTCTTTCAAAGTCAGTATGGATAATACCTGCTGTTTGAGGTGCTGTTGAGCCATTTTGAAATTGTCATGCTCTTATTTCTTTTTTTCCGCATGTAAAAAAAGTTGATAAATTCAACATTTTGAATGAAGATATAATAATATTTTCAAGTCCAGAATATTCAATATTATATTCTGATAGAAAATTTTTCTTTTCTTCATCTGAGAATTCAGAAATTTCAAATTCTAATTTTGCTGAAATTGGGATAATTTCAATATTTCTTTCATCAGCATACTTTTTTAAATTAAGATAATTTTGATTAGCTTCTAAATTAATTAATGATTCATCATCAACATTAGCGATAAAAATAAAAGGTTTTAAAGTAATTAAATTAAATGATTTTAGAAAAATTAATTCATTTTCATTTAAACTTAAATTACTAACAAATTCACTATTTTCAAGTTGTTTAATAACTCTTTCTAAAAGAGAATATTCTTCTAAAGCAACTTTATCACCACTTAATGCAGATTTTTTAATTCTTAAAAATCTCTTCATAACTATTTCTAAATCTGAAATAATTAGTTCTAAATTAATAATTTCAAGATCTCTAATTGGATCAACTGAATTTTCAACATGATTGATGTCTAGATTATCAAAACATCTAATTACGTGACAAATAGAATCAACTTCTCTAATATTTTGAAGAAATTTATTTCCAAGACCTTCACCTTTTGAAGCACCTTTTACAAGACCAGCAATATCAACAAATTTAAAAGATTCATAAACAACTTTTTCAGGGTTAAAAATTTCAGCTAATTTTTCAAGTCTTTTATCAGGGATATATACAATTCCAATATTAGGATCAATTGTAGCAAATGGATAATTTGCTGCTTCTACATTTGAATTAGTAATAGCATTAAATAATGTTGATTTTCCAACATTTGGTAATCCTATTATTCCAGTTGATAAACTCATTTTAAAAATTCCTTAAATTAATATAATTAAATTGCTTTATTAAAAGAACCGAATAATTTAAATTTTTCAATACATTTTTCTTTTATAGCTTCTGTACCTGGTTTTAAAATCATTCTAGGATCATAACCCTTATTATTTAAATCAAGATCTTTTCCATCAATAATGTAATTTCTTATTGCATTAGAAAAAGCTAATTGACACTCTGTATTAACATTAATCTTACAAATACCAAGACTAATTGCTTTTTTAATCATTTCATCATTGATACCAGTTCCACCATGTAAAACAAAAGGAATATTATTACATTTATCATTAAGTTCTTTTAATAAATCAAAATCTAAACCTTTTCAATCATCAGGATAAAGACCATGAATTGAACCAACACCAATTGCTAGACAATCTATTTTTTGTTGAGACATTTCAATACATTCATCAACTGAAGATAATTCTCCATTAGAACTAATTCCATCTTCGCTTCCGCCAATAGAACCGACTTCACATTCAATTGAAATATCTTTGTCTTTAATTAAATCAATTAATTCTTTTGTTTTTTTAAGATTATCTTGAAAATCTAAACTAGAACCATCAAACATAATCGATGAAAAACCTGCTTCAATAGCTTTTTTACATCCTTCAAAAGTTCCATGATCTAAATGTAAAACTACTGGAGTTTTTATATTTTTAAAATTAATAGTATTTATAACCATATCATAAACATTTTTAAAGCCATTATTGTATTTAATAGCTCCTTCAGATACTCCTAAAATAACAGGAGTATTAGTTTCACTACTAGCTTGAAGAGCAGCGTTAATTCATTCTAAATTATTAATATTAATATGAGCTATTGCATAATGATTTTTTTTAGCTTCTTTTAGAATGTTTTTAATGTTTGATAATTTGATGGAATTCATATTCTATTCCTCAGCTTCAGTACTTTCTGCAAGTAATGCTTTTTTTCTTTTGATTTCAACATAGTCATCATCAAAAACTTCTTCATCAATTTTAATAATTTGATTAATTTGTTTTTTATATTCAGAATAATTAATTCATTCTCTTAAAGAAAATTCTTTATCGTTATTTGATATCAAAACAAATCTATTATCTAATGCTAATTCTGTATAGAATTCGCCAATTATTTTGCTTGTTTTAGCTGAAGATATGTTATTTTTTTCAATTATTAATGCAAAAAATTCATCAAAATTAAATTTTTTCACATCTGATTTTTTTTCAAGAACAAGTTCATACACTTGATCGATTAGTTTTAAAATATCTATTATCATTATTTTTCTTTCTATTTTTATTTTTTCAAACAAAAAATATTATCTATCGCAAATTCATCATTATCTAATTTTTTTAAAATATCACTATATTCAGTAATTGGTTTTAATGAATTATCAGTCTCGTTAAAAATCATAATATTATCTTTTTTAGAACTGTATAGAGTTTTTACACTATATATAGTAGCAAAATAATATTTGATTTCTTCATCAGTTATTTTTTTACCAAAACCATTTATTATTTCTTTTAACAATTCTTCATTTTTCTCTTTGTCTTTTTGAATAGGTATTAACTCAAACTCAGAATCATTAATATAAGAATTAGATAATTTTTTTAAGATTTCATCATCTTCTTTTGAGATTGATTCAATTAATTGACTTAAAGTAATATCAGTAAATTGAAGATAAAGATTAATATCTCATTTATCGATCCCATCATTTAAAAATGGTTCTAATAAGTACATCAATCTTTTTTCATCTTTAAAATTGAAACCAATTTTATTTAAATCATAAATTCTTTTAAACAATTTAATAACTAATGTTTCTTTTAAAACACCCATTTTATGTAAATATATTTGTTTGAACATTGTTATTCTTGAATAAAGAACATTTTCAACGACGTTATATGCTTTTTTATCAAAACATATTTGATTATTTTTAACAAGAATTCATTTCATTAAGATGGAATGGTCAACTCTACCATAGATAGCACCTGAAAAATAACTATCTCGCATTAAATAATCTAATCTATCAGCATCAATACCACTTGAAACTATTTGATGTTTTCATGGTTCATCTGTTTTATTTTCAATAATTTGAATAATTAAATCAATATTAATATTATTTTTTTTTAAAATAGGATAAATTTGTCCTTCTTTATTTTCAATCATTCTAATAGTCATATCTTCATGATGAAAATTACCATTCATATAAAGTTCAAAAGAATGAGAAGATGGTCCGTGACCTATATCATGCAATAAACTTGCAGTTAAAATTGCTTTATATGTTTCATCATCAATTTCTTTTGATGACTTAATATTTTGAAGAAATAATCTTGCTAAATAAAAAACTCCTAAAGAGTGAATAAAACGATTATGTACAGCTGATGGAAATGCAAAATGACAAGTACCTAATTGAATAATATTTTTTAATCTCTTGAATTCACTAGTATTAATAAGTTCAACAATTCATTTTTCAGAATCTGAAAATGAAATTTCTCCATAAATAGGATCTTTTATAAAATTAATATTTTTCATAATTAAGTTATTTGTTTTCTAATAAATATTGATTAATATTTTTAATAATTTTATTTTTTGATAATAAAAAAATTGTTTTAGGAAGTTCAGGTCCATGATTTTTTCTTGATGTTAAAATTCTTATTGGCATAAATAATTTTTTTCCAGATAAATTGAATTCTTTTTTAATATCATCAATAATTTTTTTAATATTAGTTTCAGTTCACTCAAAATTATCATTCATTTTTGTAATTAAAAAGTTTGAAATATTAATAAACATTTCTTTGTTTGTGCCTATTTCATCATAATCAATTTCAATATTATTATTTTCATCTAAAAATAAATCACTAATAAGAGAATTAATTTCTGAATATGAAGCTATTTGTTTTTTAAATAATAAGCAAATTTCATTATTGTTAATATTAACAATGTCATCATTAATGTTAATGAATTTTTTCACTTCTTCTAAATATAATGTTTCATCCATATTTTTAAAATATTGATTTGCAACTCATTCTAGTTTTTTAACATCAAACATAGCTGAAGATTTTGAAATAGAATTAATATCAAAATCATTAATTAATTCATCCATTGAAAAAATTTCTTTTTTATTTTTTGGTGATCAACCTAACAATGCTAAATAATTAACAATTGCTTGTGGAAGATAACCATCGTTTTTATAATCTTCAATAAATTGTTTTGTCTCTAAATCTCTTTTAGACAATTTCTTTTTATTTTCATTAATAATAACTGGTAAATGACCATATAAAATTTCATTCTTTTTATTTGGATATAAAGCATTATAAATAGCTAATTGATATGGAGTATTTGATAAATGTTCTTCACCTCTAAGGACGTGAGATATTTCCATATCATAATCATCAACAACAACAGCAAAATTATACATAGGTATTTTATTCTGTTTTAAAATAACTGGATCTGTTAGTGATGAAGAAGGTATTTTTATATTCCCTCTTATTAAATCATCTCATTCAAAAATTTTATCTGGTTCGATTATTAATCTAACAACAAATTCTTCATTATTTTCTATTTTTTTTTGAATATCTTCATCAGATAAATTTAAACAAGTTTTATTATATTTAGGTGTTAACTTATTTTCTTTTGCAAATTGTCTATCATTTTCAAGTTTTTCTTTTGAACAAAAACATTGATATGCTTTTTTTTCTAAAAGAAGTGTATTAACTAATTCATTATATAAACTTAATTTTTCACTTTGACGATAATTATTATATTTATCAACAGGGTTTCTTGGAGATTCATCAATTTCAATATTCATTCAAAGAAGATTATCTATTTGAGAATTTTCTCCTTCTTTAATATTTCTTAAAGAATCTGTATCTTCAGTTCTAAAGATGAATTTCCCATTATTTTTTCTTGCAAACAAATAATTAAATAGAGCTGTTCTAGCTCCACCTATATGAAAAAATCCAGTTGGACTTGGAGCATATCTTGTCCTAACTGGTTTAGTATTATTTTGATTATTCAAATCTAACAAAGTATCCACCAGAAGCATTTAAAAATGTTCTATCTTTTTCATTTTGATCTAGAGAATCATATAAGTTTTTGATTCCTACATGTTTACTAAAAGCTGGATTTTGTAAATTATTTTGAACATATTTAACTTGAACAAGTGGTAATTTAGAAATTATTTTTTTATAATTTGAGCTTTTAACTTTTAAAGCTAAATCATCAAATTCTCCATAAATTTCACTACTTGATGTTGTAACATTACTTCCTATTACAGAAAAAGTAGGAACATTATAACTTGGTATTTTTTCAATAATTTCACCAAATCCTGAAACATGAGCTATATCATCTCCTGATAAGAAGAATGGAACATCACTTCCTACTTCAAAAACAATTTTATGATAATCACTATCTTTAAACATTGTTCCTTCTTTTGTTAGTTCAAAGTCATTTTCTTCAGCAACATAATTCATAAAACTTGCAGCATTAGAAGCAGCTCCACCAAAACCTGAACCCATTGGAATAGATTTAACTACTTTAACAGTATAATTTTGTTTTAATTTAAAGTAATTTTGAAAATATTCATACGCTTTAGTAATACTATCATTTTCAATATCAATAACATTACCATGAGTGTCTTCATATGTTACTGAAAAATCTTCAAAAGTTTCACTAATTGTCATTATGTCTGAAAATTCACGATAAACAATCATAATTGTTTCTATCTTATGGTAATTACTTTTTTTAGGATAAGATTTATAAACATCTAACCCTAAATTCACTTTACCAAAACATTCAATATTTTTATTCATTGTTAAAACCTCTTTTATTTTATAAATTATACCACACTATGATTTTTTAACTTTTCTAAAAGGTTTAATAGCTGTTGTGGACTTAATCTTTCAGCCCTAATCATCCTATCAATATTTAATTCATCTAAAATTTCTAGAATTTTTTCTTTTTTATAATTAGAATTTAAATTATTAACAAGCGATTTTCTTTTACTACTAAAACATAATCTAAAGAATTTGCCAATTTCATTAAAATTATCAAAATGTTCATTAACTGAAATAGTAATAACTACTGATTGAATATTAGGTTCTGGATAAAATAATGATTTATCAACTAAGAATTCTTGTTTAACATTACTTACTAAACTCAAAAGAGCAGTAAATCCATTATATTCTTTTGTTCCAACTGGAGCAGCTAGTCTATCAGCCATTTCCTTTTGGACCATAATTGTAATTTGTTTAACCTTATTAATATTTAATAAAATAAGAATAATTTTTGATGATATACTATAAGGTAAATTTGCAACAATCTTAATATCATCAGAATCAATTTCTTTAAAAAGATCATTCAAATCAATTGATAAAATATCATCATTAATAATTTTTAGATTTTCAACATCATGATATTTTTCTTTTAAAAAAGCATATAGTCTTTTATCAAGTTCAACAAGAAATAAGTTTTTTGTTTTTTTTATTAATTCTGAAGTTATAGCTCCAAGACCTGGTCCAATTTCAAGAACATAATCATTTTCTTTAATTCTTGAAACTTCTACAATACGTTTTTTAGTTTGATTACATAGAAGAAAATTCTGACCCATTTTTTTAGATGGGAAAAAATTTTCTTTTTTTAAAAAATTAATTGTTTCTTTTTTATTCAAAACTAAAGACCTAACTTACTTAATTTAGAACGAGCACCAGAACCTGATTCTCTTCTTTTTAATATAATTACATGGACTATATATGATTGAAGCAATGAAAGTAATGAGTTAAAGAATCAGTAAACCCCAACACCTGTTGCTGTTGTTACGGTAATAACAGCCATGAAAATGGTGAATACATTTTGAACCATTTTTGTTTTCTTAAGTTGTTTATTATTAGCAACACCTACAGTTGAAGCGTTTTTATTTCTAGATTTCACTCATTTTTGAGGTAATTTTTGAGATAAGACTTGTGAAGGTACTACTAATGCAATAAAGAATATATATGTTCATCCACCATTTGTGAATGATGAAAATATTTGTGAAATTGGAGAAAGAGATAAATCTCAGATTCCAAATAAGAAAGAAGCTTTTAATGGTCTAACAATAGTAACTACTCTATATACAATTAAAAAGATGGGTAAGGTGATAAAAATTTGTTCAAAGGAAGCAAAAGGTTTTACATTATTCTTACGATAAAGATCTTGCATCTCCATTTGCTTTTTTTGTCTTCCTTGCATATCTGTTACATTTTTATATTTAGCATTGATTTCAGATACCCTGCCCTGGACCTCTGTCATCTTTTCAGTAGCAAAATTTGATTTAATTGAAATTGGAAAAGTAATTAATTTAATAATTAATAATATTAAAAATATACCAACAAAAGCGTTTAATCCAGCAACTCATGCTCTAGTTGCATACATAAAATGTAATAACAACTGTGCAAAAGGTCATACAAAAAGACCATAAAAAGGACCATATGCCATTGTAAAGTCTGAAAAGGGGTAGAGCATTTGACCTGATGGATTGGCTATTAGATCAAATAAATAATCACCAGTAACACCTGGAGCAAAACCAATTTCAAGTCCACTACCTATAGTAGTACTAGTTTGAATTCAATATTCACCTAAACTTTGACCACATCCGTAAAGACCCATTGAAAAGAAGAATATATAAACTAAAATTTTAATTCATTTAAGAATTTCTTTTAAAACCTTATTTCTACCAGATTTTTTTTTATCAGCTGAGTCAAGTGCAGCAAAATCAGGTAAAAGCATTTTTTTAAACGGTTCTAAACTGTCGTTATTTGATTTATTATTACCAAAATTAAACATTTTTGCCTATACTATTCTTTCTGTATACTTTTTTTAAAAGAAATAAAATTTCTTCTTCAATAGAACAATAACTAAGAGTCTTAGCTGTTGGTTTTGCTATCAAAACATAATCTAATAATAATAAAAAATTATCATAATTACACAGAATATGATTTATTTGTCTTTTTAATAAGTTTCTATCAACAGCTCTTTTACTTACTTTCTTAGAAATAGTGATACCTATTTTATAAGAATTGGTTAAATTGCTTTCATAATATAAAACAAAATTTTTAGAATAAAATCTCTGGTTTCTTTTGATAATTTTTTGAAAATCTGAATTTTTTAAAAGTCTAAATTCCTTTTTCATAGAAAACTAATATTCGTCAGAAACAGTTAATTTTTTTCTTCCTTTAAGTCTTCTACGAGCAAGTTGGTTACGACCACCTGCTGTACTCATTTTTTCTCTAAAACCATGAACTTTTTTTCTTTTTCTGTTATTTGGTTGATACGTTCGTTGCATATATTACACCTGCCATTTTTTTTTATAAATATAAAAATTACAATGTAATATTAACATAAATTTATTACATCTTGAAAATTAAACATCAAAAAAAAAATTTAATGTTTAATTTTGTTAAACTTAATACTAATGAATAAGAAAAGTTTAACAAAAGTATGAGACGAAGTTATTAATGAACTTTGACAATATTTCGAAGAAAATCAACAAATTTATAATGACTGTATCAAGACTTCTAAAATTAGTAGGATCAAAGATGAAAACATTTATATTGTAGTTTCTTCTATTTTTGCTAAATCTATTTTAACAAATGACTATCGTCAAATAATTAATGATATTCTGAGTAGGAAAATGAATAGCAATTTTCAAATTCATTTTCTTTTAGAAAATGAAAACACTACTATCAAAAATAATAAAATTGAAAATATCTTTGATAGAGATAATAGTTATGAAGATACTAATTTAATTGAAAATTATACTTTTGATAATTTCATTGTTGGTGAATTTAATAAACAATCATATACAGCTGTTGCTAGTTTTACTAAAGGTAAATTAGGTATCTTATATAATCCTTTAGTTATTTATGGTTCAACTGGTTTAGGTAAAACACATTTAATCAATGCTTTAGGAAATTATTTCTATAAAAATTTTAAAGATAAAAAGATTATTTATGTTGATACTGAAAACTTTGTTAGAGAAGTTTTTGCTGCAATAAGTAAAGGTAGTACTTTTGTTGAAAGCCTAAAGAATAAATATGTTAGTTATGATTTATTATTAATGGATGATATCCAATATTTATCAGACAAATTTAAAACATGTGAAGTTTTCTTCAATATTTTTAATTCAATGATTAAAAATAATAAACAAATTGTAATGACACTTGATAAACCTATTGAAAGTCTTGAAGGCTTTGAAGAAAGAATGATTAGTCGTTTCTCTTCTGGTTTAGTTTTAAAAATAAACACACCTGAAATAGAATCATTGAAAAAAATAGCTTTAATTAAAATCAATGAAAATGATGATGCTTTTGAATATACTGAAGAAGCTGTTTTGATGGTTATTAAACATTTTGATAATGATTTAAGAAAATTAATTGGGATTATTAATAGAATTAATTTTTATGCTATTCAATATTTAAAAATAAATGAAATTATTGATATTAATTTCATTCAAAAATTTTTTGATGAAGAATTTGTTACTTTTGGTAATAAACAAAAACATTATAATATTAATCCTGATCTTATAATTGAAATTATTTGTAAAAAATATAATTCTAAAGCAAGCATAATAAAATCAGCTTCTCGTTTAAAAGAAGTTACGATTGTAAGACATATTTGTATGTATGTTTTAAGAGAAAAATTCCAAATGAGTTATAGTGAGATTGGTAAATATTTTAATAATAGAGACCATTCATCTGTAATGTCTGCAATTAAAAGAATTACAACTCTAATTCAAAAAGACGAAGGTCTTAAAAAATATATTGCTAACTTAATTAAATAGGTAGTGAATTCTATATTCTTCTATTATGCTAATAATAGATTTAAGATCTTCATCTTTAATAATAAAAGAAACTATATTTTCATGTTCAAATAAATTAAGAACTATTCTTGACATTTCACGACATCTAAAAGCTTCATCTTTTCCACTTAATAATTTATTTTTAATATTTAATGAAACTTCTAAAGTATCTATTTGAGTATAAATATTGTCAATATTTTGATATTGATTCAATAATTTAACACCTGTTTTTTCACCAATTCCAGCAACACCTTTTAATGAATCAGAAGAATCTCCAACTAGACCTTTAAATTCAACAATTTGTTCTGGTTTTAAATTAAAAAATTGTTCTTGAAAATTATCATTATTATATTGCAAAATATCACTAACACCTCTTTTTAATAAATTAACATTTGTCTTTTCATTAACAAGTTGAAGCATATCTTTATCAGAACTATAAACTTCAACATCAATATTATTATTATTAAATAATTTACAAGCTGATCCAATCAAATCATCAGCTTCAAAGTTTTCTTTTGAAAGTGTTTTAAAGCCCATACCTTCAAAAATTTCTTTCATAGATAACATTTGTTTAATTAAATCATCAGGTGTAGCATTTCTATTACTTTTATAATTAACATCTGATTCATGTCTAAACGTTTTTTCACCATGGTCAAATGCTATTAAACAATATTTATAAAGATCTTTATCAAAGATTTTTTTAAACATTCTAAAAATTGTAACTATTCCGTTATTAGGGACTAAATCTTTACTAATAGCATAATCATAATTATCTTTAGTAGCAAAATATGCTCTATAAAATAATGAATTACCATCAATAATAATTGCTTTATTCATTGGTTTAAATCTCCCTAATAATATTGAAAGATACTAAATAAAATAGAATAGATTTTAAATATTATTGATATCAATATGAATACAATCAATATTACTATTATAACAATCAATAATTAATAAAATATTTGATTAATTATTTCTATATATATTCAATGAAATACATTTTTTTATATATCTACTATTTTTCAAAATATGAAACATTTATTAAAATATTCAGTATTAAATAATCAGAAGTCAAAAACAGGTTAAAATATACTTTATGACTAATAATAAATCTATTAATAAAGAAAAAGTAAATAAATTAAAAGTATTGGAACTATTTTCAGGAATTGGCGCTCAACACAAAGCTTTAGATAACATAAGAGAGAGAGAGAGAGAGAGAGAGAGAGAGAGAGAGAGAGAGAGAGAGAGAG
>CAMQZA010000006.1 GCA_947039545.1 uncultured Ureaplasma sp.
AATTACTTTAGTTTCTTTTTCAACTTTAGCTATTTTTTCAACAGCTGGTTTTTTAGTTTCTTTTTCAACTTTAGCTATTTTTTCAACAGTTGGTTTTTTAGTTACTTTAGTTTCTTTTTCAACAGCTGGTTTTTTAATTACTTTAGTTTCTTTTTCAACTTTAGCTATTTTTTCAACAGCTGGTTTTTTAATTACTTTAGTTTCTTTTTCAACTTTAACTTTTGAACTTTTAAGAACTTTAGATTTAGTTTCTCTAAATATTTTTCTAGAAACTTTTTGTTCATCATCTTTTTGAAAATCTAAAACTGTTCTAGAATCAAATGCAACTTCTCTTTCATTTAAAATTGTTAAAGATCTAGCGATTGTTTTTTTAATTTGATTTACATTAGAATTTTCATCATCACCATTTGCTATTTTAAATCTAACTTCTAAAAGTTGAGATTTTAATTTTCTAACAATTTCAATAAGTTCAAAATCAGTTTTTTTTCTAAGTTCATTACAAATACTATTTGCCATTTGGAATATCCCCTTTTGTAACAATTTTTCAAGAAATAGAAAGTTTATTTCCAGCAGCTCTTAATGCATTTCTTGCAAGCTCTTCTGGAATTCCTTTTACTTCAAACATAACAGTTCCATTTTTAACAACAGCTACTCATTTATCAGGAGCACCTTTACCAGAACCCATACGTACTTCTAATGGTTTTTTAGTTAATGACATATGTGGAAAAATTCTAATTCACATTTTTCCAGTTTTACCTAATCTTTTACTAATAGCAATTCTAGCAGCTTCAATTTGTCTAGAATCAATTCAAGCACCATCAGTTGCCATTAATCCTCACTCACCAAAAGCAACGTATGAATTACCTTTTGCTTTACCTTCATAACTTACTTTATGAGGTTTTCGATATTTTGTTCTTTTTGGTTGTAACATAATATTCTTCCTTCTTTAATTCATTAATTTATCTAAAAATTATTTTGTAACTTTTTCAGTTGTCGAATTTTTATTTTTGTCTGCGTTTGATTCTCTATTTGCAGTTTTATTTTTTGCATTAAAGTTTGGTTTTCTTGGTCCTCTTGAATCAAATGGTGATACAGTTCTTTTACAAACTTCAGATATTTGACCTCTTTTGAAAATAACTCCACGATTAATTCAAACTTTAACACCGATAATACCATAAGTTGTATGAGCTTCTTCAAGTGCATAATCAATATCAGCTCTAAAAGTTGATAAAGGAACATTACCTTTTGAATAACCTTCAGCTCTAGCCATCTCAACACCACCTAATCTACCAGATACATGTGTCTTAATTCCAAGAGCTCCACTAGTCATAACTTTTTTCATAGCTAATTTTTGTGCAGTTCTAAAAGAAATTCTTTTTTCAATACTATTAGCAATTTCTCTTGCGATAACTCTTGCATAAACATTGGGGTTTGAAATTGCAATAATTTCAATTTTAATTTTTGTTTTTTTAGAAACAATAGTTTGAATAAGATCTTTAACATTCTTAATTTCAGCACCACCATTACCTATTAATAAACCGGGTTGTGTTGCATAAATAAACAAACTTATATCATCTATTTTTCGTCTTTCGATTTCAATATTATTGATGAAAGCTGGTGCATATTTTGAAATTAATAATTTTCTAATTTTATCATCTTCAACTAATCACAAAGCTGTTATTTCATCATTTTGATAATTTCATCTAGATTGTCATTCTTTATTAACGCCATATCTAAGACCGTTTGCGTTTACTTTTTGACCCATATTAAATTGAATTCCCTTTTAAGTTTTTTCTTTCAGTTCTTGACATATTGCTGAATTGAATTTGTTTTTCACGATTTGCTTTAACTTTATCTTTTGAAGCTACTTTACTTGCAGCAACTTGAGCTTTTTTAGCTTCTAATAAAATTTTTCTTTCATTAGGATTATCACTTAATTTTATTTCTAAATGTGTTGTTCTTTTTAAGATCATATCAGCTGAACCTCTTGCTCTTGGCATAGTTCTTTTAATAGTTGGCCCTTGATTTGCAACAATTGAATAAATATATAATTTTTCAGAATCCATTGCATGATTATTAATTGCATTAGCTATAGCTGAATTTAATAATTTTTTAGCTATAGGTGAAAACTTTTTATTAGTATTATTTAATATAATAAGTGCTTCTTGAACATTTGCATTTCTAACTAAATCACAAACTAATTGCGCTTTACGATGAGATATTCTGATGTTTCTTTGTATTACTGTGTTTATCATAATAACTCCTTTTAACGCTTAGCTGCTGTATGATTTTTAAAATTACGAGTTGGAGAGAACTCTCCAAGTTTATGCCCAATCATATCTTCTGTAACAAATACTTTAGTAAAAATTTTTCCATTATGAACTTCAAAAGTTAAACCAACGAATGAAATATCAATAGCACTTCTTCTAGATCATGTTTTAATTGGTCTTTTTTTATCTGAAGCATTCATTGTATTAACTTTTTTCAATAAATGTTCATCTATAAAAAATCCTTTTTTTGAACTTCTTGACATATTTTCTCCTTATTACTTACGACGACGAATGATTAAAGCCGAAGATTGTTTCTTTTTGTTTCTAGTTTTAACACCCATATGTCTTTTACCTCAAGGTGTTCTTGGTGCATCCATCCCAATAGGTTGACGACCTTCACCACCACCATGTGGGTGATCATTAGGATTCATAGCTGAACCTCTAACTGTTGGTCTAATACCTTTATGTCTGTTTCTTCCGGCTTTTCCAATATTAACTAAATTATGATCTTGATTAGAAACTTGACCAATAGTAGCTCTACATTCTTTTCTTATTTTTCTAACTTCACCTGAAGCTAATTTACAAATAACAAATTTACCAGAATCATCATTCCCTAATATTTGAGCAGAAGTACCAGCTGAACGAGCTAATTGACCACCATGTCCTGGATAAATTTCAATATTATGAACTAATGTACCTTCAGGAATAATTTCTAATGGCATTGCATTACCAATGATAATATCAATGTTTTCAGTTCCTGAAATTATTTTATCACCAACACTAATATTTTTTGGTGCAATGATATATCTTTTTTCACCATCTTCATAAACAACTAATGAAATGAAAGATGTTCTATTTGGATCATATTCAACAGTTTTAATAAAACCAATTTTATTATCCTTATTTCTTTTAAAGTCAATAATTCTATATCTTCTTTTAACACCAGAACCTTGATGTCTAACAGTAATCTTCCCTTGATTATTTCTTCCACCTTTGCCATGCATAGCTCTAGTTAGATTTTTTTCAGGACTATCAGTTGTTAATACTTTTTTGTAGTCAATCATTATAGTTTGACGTTTACCACTACTTCTAGTATCAATTTTTTTAATTGCCATAGATACCTCCTATTTTTACGTTTTTTTTAAATTTTTATTTTTTTTGAGTTTCAGCTATTTCATCTTGAGTCAATGCAATATCTACACCTTTTGGAAGAATAATGAAAGCAATTTTTGTTTTCTTTGTTTTTCCTGGATGAGCTGTTCCAACTTTTGTATTTTGAGGTTTTTTAGTTTGAGTATTAATTTTTTCAGGATTAACACCATAAATTTTAAAAAAAGCTCTTCTTACATCATTTTTATTTGCTTTTTTATTAACAATAAAAACCAATGTTGATTTTTCAAAACCTTTTCTTAGTAGATAACTTTTTTCAGTATGTAAAGGTTCTATTAATATATTAGTTAAATCCATATTAAATTAATATCTCCTTGAAATTATTGAATGAGTCTTGTTGAATAATCAAAAAATTATTATGTAAAACATCTTTTACTGAAACTTGATCTCATTTTTTTGTTGTAATATTTTTTAAGTTATTTGTAGAAAGCTTAATATTATTATCATCATTATTTACTATAAAAAGAATTTTTTTAGTATTGTCAATTTTTGTTTTTTCTAAAAAATTAATAATTTTTTTAACAGATGGTTTTTCTAATTTAGCATTATTTTCCAAAGCTAAAATAAAATTATCATTTGCTTTCATTGTTAATACTGATTTAAAAGCCAATTTTCTAACTTTAGAATTAACTTTTTTTAAATAGTTTCTATTTGGTTTAGGTCCGAATACAACCCCACCACCAGTTCAATGTGGATTTCTTGTAGAACCAGTTCTAGCTCTACCTGTATGTTTTTGTTTTCATGGTTTTCTACCACCACCTCTAACTTCACCTTTTGTTAAAGTTGAGTGTGTTCCTTGTCTCATACCAGCATCTTCTGCTATAACACAATCGAATATTGCTTGTTGATGAGGAACATCAACTAATAATTCTTTATCTAATTTAAATTTAGATTTACTATTACCATCAATATCGTATATTTTAATATCAGTCATTGTTATTACCCTTTATTTTCAGAAATTTCAACACTTGGTTCAATTTTTGTATTTGAATTTAAATTAACTAATTCAATTACATTCTTTTTATTTAAATGTCTAGTTGTTTGTCTTAATTTAACTAAACTTTTATTAGGACCTGGAACAGCACCTTTTATTAAAATTAAATTTTTTTCTAATTGAACATCAACTATTGTTAAATTATGAACTGTAGTTTTTTCATGACCATAATGACCTGGCATTTTTTGACCTTTAAAAACTCTTTGAGCTTGGCTACCACCACGACCACCAGAAATTGAACCTACGTATCTATGTGGATAACCAGCACCATGACCCATTGGACCAATTCCGAAATTATGTCTTTTAATAGAACCTGTAAAACCATGACCTTTACTAAAAGCCTGAGCATCAACAATATCACCATTAGTAAATAAATCAGCTTTGATTAAATCACCAGTTTTATAACCAATTACATCTCTAAATTCTCTAATAAATCTTTTTGAATCAGATTGATTTTTTTCAAAATGACCTTTTCTTGCTTTGGTAACATTTTTATCACTAATTGACATATAGCCAACTTGGATAGCATCATAACCATCTTTTTCTTTTGTTCTTACTTCTAATACTTGATTAGGTTCGATATGAATTATTGTAACTGGTATTGATCTACCGTCTTTTGCAAAAACGTGAGTCATACCAACTTTTGTTCCTAAGATTGCTTTCATAATATTTCCTTATTTTATATAATTTAAATTATTTTATTGAAACTTTAATACCAATTGGTGGTAATATTTTTTTCAAAGAATTCATAATTGCTGGATTTGCATTTTCAATAATAACTAATCTTTTATGAGTTTTTCTTTCAAATTGTTCTCTACTTGATTTATTAACATGTGGAGATCTTAAAATTGTAAAAATTTCTTTTCTTGTTTTTAAAGGAATAGGACCTTTTATTTTCGCATTCTCTTTTTCAAGTATTTTAAGTAGAGATTTTATAAAACTATCTAATAATAGATGGTCGTATGAAAATATCTTTATTCTTAATTCATTATTCATATTTTATTGCCTCCGAATTGATTATCTTTTTTTTGTTCTGACTAGTTACCTGATACTTGACAACTTCTTTTAGTGTATCAGCAATCTATGTCATTATATGAAATACTTTTAAAGTTTAACATTTTAAATTTTAAAAGCAATATAAAAATAAGAATAAATTTAATTTATTCTTATTTTTATATATTAATATTATTTTCCATTTGATAACGCATAAATTATAGCACCTATAAACGGTGGTAAAAAAATGAACGGAATAAATCAAACTCATCCTGATAAGTTAAATATTTTTGTTAGTAGATAAACTATTAAACCTAAACCTAAACCAAGAAAAAGACTTCCTACAACGCCTCAAAAATGTATTTTATTATCATTTGCCATATATGTACCTCTAATTAAATTAATAACATTAATAAATCATCATAGAAATTAATTTTCAAGAATTTTTATAAAAACATCTTGTTCAACATGAACACTACCAATTGCTTTTAGTTTTTCTTTCCCTTTTTTCTGTTGTTCTAATAATTTTTTCTTTCTGGTTATATCACCACCGTAACATTTAGCAAGTACATTTTTTCTCATTGCTTTAATTGTTTCTCTTGCAATAATTTTTCCGCCAATAACAGCTTGTATAGGGATTTCAAATTGATGCTTATGAATTAAATCTTTTAATTTAGAACAAATTTGCTTTGATTTTTTTTGTGCAAAATCAACATGAGTTATAAAACTTAAAGCATCTACTTTATCACCATTCAATAAAATATCAACCTTAACTAATCTCTCAGACTTGTAACCTGTTATTTCATAGTCCATAGTTGCATAACCTTTAGACACTGATTTAATTTTATCGAAAAAATTATGCATTATTTCGGCTAATGGCATTGAATAAATTAATCTTCTTCTAGTCTTATCTAAATATTCTAAATCTTCATAAGATCCTCTAAAATCTTGGCATAATTCCATAATTCCTCCAAGATATTCTTCTGGAGTAATAATAATTAATTTAACAATTGGTTCTTCTATTTTAGATATTAAATTTCTTTCAGGCAAATCAGAAGGATTATCAATATATTCAATTGTGTTATTTGTTCTCATAATTTTATAAGAAACAGATGGAGCTGATGCTATTAGTTCAATATTAAATTCTCTGGTAATTCTTTCTTTTATTACATCCATATGTAATAAACCTAAAAATCCACATCTAATACCGAAACCTAATGCTTGAGAAGTTTCATATTCATATAATAATGAAGAATCGCTAAGACTTATTTTCAACATAATCTCTTTAAAAAGTTCATATTTTGATGTATCTATTGGATAAAAGCCACAATAAACCATTGGTGAAACTTTTTTATATCCTGGGAATGGATTCTTTGTAGGATTGCTTGCTAGTGTAATAGTATCGCCAACACCTATTTCTTTAATGTTTCTAATTGAAGCTGCTATTCAGCCAACTTCACCAGCTTCAAGAAATTTCTTATTAATAATTTTAGGAGTTCTAACACCTACTTCAGTAACAGTAAATTCTGCATCATTCGAAATAAGTTTAATTTTATCTCCAACAGAAATCTTTCCATCTCTTATTCTGACAAAACAAACAACTCCCTTATAAGCATCATAATATGAATCAAAAATTAATGCTGAAAGTGGTAATGAATCATCTGCAATTTTTGGTGCAGGAATTTGATTAATGATTGCATTTAAAACTAAATCAACGTTTAGTCCTGTTTTTGCTGAAATACAAGGAGCATTAGAACAATCCAACCCTATTATTTCTTCTACTTCTTTTTTTACTCTTTCAACATCAGCTGATGGTAAATCAATCTTATTAATTATAGGAATTATTTCTAAATTATTTTCAAGTGCTAAATAAACATTACTTAATGTTTGTGCTTCAATTCCTTGAGCAGCATCAACAATTAATAAAGCACCTTCACAAGCTGCTAAACTTCTTGAAACCTCATACGTAAAATCAACATGTCCTGGTGTATCAATTAAATGAAAAGTATATTCATCATTTTTTTTATCTGTATATTTAATTTGAATGGCATTCAATTTAATAGTAATGCCTCTTTCTCTTTCAATATCCATACTATCTAGTATTTGGTTTTGCATTTCTCTTTTTTCAAGAGTATTAGTCATTTCAATTATTCTGTCGCTTAATGTAGATTTACCATGATCAATATGGGCTATGATACTAAAATTTCTAATTTTTGATTTATCCATATTGATAATCTCCTTAATTTAAATAATCATTAATTTTAAAGAAAATATTCCCATTAATAATATCTGAAATGAATGCTGGTTTTTTAGATGGCAATTGAATTTTTTTAAAACAAATATCATAATCTTTTGTAGCTATATAAATTCCTGTTTTATTAATATTTGAAATTGTTCCAGGTTTTAGATTTGATTCAAAGTTTGAAATCTCTGATTCTCATATTTTTATTATTGAGTTATTGAAATTAATTTTAGCACAAGGCTTTGAACATAATCCTCTTATTAAATTATATATTTCTTTCGAAGGCTTATCAAAATTTATAAAAGTTTCTTCTAATTTAATATTAAGAGCAAAAGTAACTTTATTATCATTTTGGACTATTGGGATATAATTTTCAGAAATAATATCATGTAAATGATCTTTAATCATATCTGATGATGTTTGCATAAGTTTTAAATATAAATCATCATAAGTATCTTCAGATGATATCTCAACTTCTTTTTGAAATAAAATATCTCCAGCATCCATTTTTTTAATCATTTTCATTAAACTAACACCGGTTTTGCTTTTGTTTTTAATGATAGCATGATGAATAGGAGCACCACCCCTTAATTCTGGAAGTAGAGATGTATGTATATTTATAGCTCCTATTTTAGGTATATTTAAAATATTTTCAGTAATAAATTGACCATAAGCACATGTGATAATTAAATCTGGTTTTAATTCATTTATTTCATTATAAATAGTTGATATCTTTTCAGGTTGAAAAAGTTTAATATTATTATCAATAGTTATTTTTTTAGTTTCAGAAAATATAATATTTTTCTTTCTATCTAACTCTCTATCTGGTTGTGAAATACAAGCAATGACATTTGCTTTTAAATCTAATAATGTTTGAAGAATTTTACTAGCTATTAATGGTGTTCCGCAAAAAATAATTCTTGTATTTGATAAAATAAATTCTTTATTTGACATTTTTAAATTTTTCTTTTGTTTTGTTTAAGTTTTGATAAAATTTAGAATTAGATTTTTTTTCATCTTTTTTTATTCTATTAATTTTATTTTTTTCATTAATATCATTACGTCTTTTTAATGCAATATCATCTTTTTCTTTAAGAGGAGAAATTCAAATCATTTCTTCTTCATAATTAGCTAAGGTAGAAATCACTTCTCTTCTTGTATCATTTTTAGCAATTCTGTTATAAACTACTTCACATTGAATAGCTCTTGGTTTATCTAATTCTTTTGTTTTAGCATTTCTTGTTTTAAATAAGATTATATATTCTTCTGGAAAACTAATTTTCTTATCATTTTTAATTTCATCCATTTTAATTTTATATTCAGTTGGATTTATTTTCTTTAATTGTTTTAATTCTTTTGCTTTCTTGTCATGATCTAATTTTTGCTCTTTATTCATGTTGGTAATATCACGCGGATCTTTTCTTTTAGCCACATATATTTCTATTATCTCTTTACCAATTTCTTTGGTATCTTGTAAATACCTTTTTGTAATTATTCATGGTTCATTATTTTTAGTGTCTTTCTTCTTATTAACGAAAGTACTTTCTTCTTCTTTCTTTTTCTTTTTATTTTTTGAATATAAAAAAATACCTACACCGATAACAACGATGAATAAAATTGGCATTAAGGAAGTTAAGGTTGTTGATTCAGTATTCATAAATTACCTCAAAAAAAATTATTAAGTTTATCAAATTAATATAAGTTAATATTTTATATATATCATTTTTTAATTTAATATGTTATTATTTTATTTGTTAATTGAAAAGGAAAAAAATGGCTAATATTCAATCTAATATAAAAAGACATAATCAAGATGAAAAAAAGCGATTTCTAAATCATTCTAAAAATTCTGAAATGAGAACTGCTATTAAAAAAAATAAAGCAAATCCAACAGAAGAAAATTTGGTTAAAATATATTCATTAGTTGATAAAGGTGCTAAAAATAACCGGATTCATAAAAATAAAGCTAATAGAATTAAATCAAGAAATAGCAAATTATTAAATCAAATAAATAACTAAAAAAACAATTCATTGTTTTTTTTTATATATATATTGTCTTAAAAAATATAAATAAATATCATTGTGTTAATAACAAGTATATAAAAGATTTTTTTAGTTGTGATTAATATAAATATTAATATAACTAAATATCAAAGATATAAAAGATTTTTATTAATCTTAATATAACAAGATATATATAAAAAAAAATACATAATTTATTTATGTATTTTTTTTATATATAAAGAATAATTAAATTATCCTGATATTTTTTGAGCTCATTTTTGTTCATGATTTTTTCTAAATGAAACTATTTTTTGAGTTAATTCATTACTAAAATTAGTTGCTCTTGCATTTAATGCATCTAAATTAACTGAATTTTGTTTAAAAGCAGCTGCTTTTCTTAATTCAACAGTTAATGCTTGTTGAGCGATAGAAATTTGTTGTTTTCCAATAGATTCATTATTAGCTAAAATAGCAGCTGTTTCTCTTTTAGCAAATTCTCTAAGAATAAAAGCTCTTAATTCTAAATCAGCAATATCATTAAATTTTTCTAAAACAATAATAGATGCTGGATTTGCAATTTTAGCATCAGTATTTTTAGCAATAACTGTTGAATAAGGAGTTCTAGCATAGTTTTTACCAGCTTGATCAACAAGAACTAGTGGAATTTGATTTAATGGTTGTTCTGGTAAAGAAACTAAATTAGGTAAATCAGAAACATCAATTTTTACTCATTCAGCATTTGCATTATTATCAGAAATAAATTTTCTAATTTCATTAATATAAATGTTTTGACTAGTTAAATCATTTTTTTCAATATTACTTACAACACTTAATAATTTTTTAACTTGAACATCATGAATTTGTGCAAATTTTGCTTTTTGCATTTCAGCTTTTGCTGGATCTTTTGAAGCTAATGCAACAATTTTATTTTGAGCATCTTGATATTTAAGAGCATCAGTTTTTTGTTGTTTTGCAAAGAAATCTAAAGCTTTAGCATGATTGTTAAATCTATTTTCTCTAATTTTTTGAATTGAAGCAGATTTTCTTTTTAAAACATCTAGTTTTCTACTTACTTTTTTAAATTCGTTTTGTGCTTTTGAAGTTAAAACACCAGCAGCAAAATCATAAGTTCTAATAGCATTTGCAATACTTTCAGGTTTATGTTCATTAACAATAACTAAAGTTGAAATATCAGATTTAAGATCAGATGGTCCAAAACATAAAAGTGGTAATACACCAGTTCTTGTTGAATCATCTCTTGTAGGTTGTCCACCTGGTACAAAAGAAGGGATTATCATTTGTTCTTGAGTTTTTAATGAAACACCTATTTCATCAATACATTTAATTAAATCAATTTTACTTTTAACAACTGGTTGGTTGTTAGCAGGCATATTCATATTTTGTTCATTAGCCATTATTTTTCTCCTATTTTATATTTTAATAATATTTATATATTAACATAAAAAATAAAAAAGAATTAATATTTTATCTAATTTTTTTTTATTTCATTAATCTATTTAATTCAACAGCGTATTCCATTGGTAATTCTTTATTAAATTGGTCTATAAAACCCAAAACAAGTAGGTTTTCAGCTTTTTTATTATTAAATCCTTTACTTGTTAAGAAAAATAATTGTTCTTCTGATATTTTTGAAATTTGAGCTTCATGTTCAATAACTGATGACATATTTTCTATTTTTTCATATGGATATGTATATGATTCTAGATTTGGTGATAAAAGTAAATTATCACAAACAATTTTTGAATATGAATTTTTAGCACTTTTTTTGATATTCACATAACCTCTAAAATAAGTTTTAGAATTCTCATAACCAATTGTTTTTGAAATGATACTACTTTTAGTATTTTCACCAATATGAATCATTTTAGCGCCAGTGTCTTGAATAATATGTTCTTTAGCTTTTGCTATTGAAATACAATTACCACTAGAATTTTTACCTATTAAAATACATGTTGGAAATTTAATATTATGTTTAGAACCTAAATTACCATCAACTCAAGTCATACTTGCATCTTCTTGAACAATCGCTCTTTTAGTTACATAATTTAAAACGTTATCTGATCAATTTTGAATAGTTGTATATTTCATCTCAGCATTCTTTTCAACATATATCTCAACAACAGCTGCATGAAGATTATTATCGTCATAAACTTCAGCAGTGCATCCTTCTATATAATGTAAACTACTATTTTCGTCTAAAATAATTAAAGTTCTTTCAAATTGACCCATATTTTTTGATTGGAGTCTAAAATATGAATGCAATGGTTTATCTAGTTTTGTATTTTTAGGAACATAAATAAAAGTTCCTCCAGATCATACTGATGTGTTTAGAGCTGCATATTTATTATCAGTATAAGGAACTAATTTATTAAAATATTTTAAAAATAATTCAGGATGTTTTTTATAAGCTGTATCAGTATCTAGGAAAATAATTTTTTTATCTTCTAATTCCTTATTAAAGGAATGATAAACTGATTCTGATTCATATTGAGCATTAATTCCATCTAAATATTTTTTTTCAGTTTCAATAACATCTAATTTTTCAAAAATATTTTTAATATCTTTATCAACATCATTTCAATCTTCTTTTATTGAAAAATTATTTTTTTTGAAATAAATAAAATCATTAAAATTAATATCCTTTAAATCTTCTTCACATCAAACAGGGTTTTTTTGTAATAAAAAAGATTCATAAGCTTTTAATCTTATGTTTAACATTTTTTCATCTTCTTGTTTTAATTGAGAAATTTCTTTAATTATTTCTGGATTAATACCTTTTTTTATTTTAAGCATTTTTTATATCTCTTATTAAATTAGTAATTGAGTCGTAGCCAATTAAAGCACACTTAATTCTATTTTGTTGTTTATTAATATTTTCAAACGCAATAGCTTCATTTAAAATTTCTTTATTATATTCTATATTATCAATCATTTTTTTATATTCATTAATTATAATTTGTGCTTCTGATAATGATTTTTTTAAAATATTATTACATAGAATATCTGTTGAAGAAGTTGAAATAGCGCAACCTACACCTATAAATTTTATATCAACAATAATATTGTTATTCATTTTAATAAAAAATTCAAAATCATCAATACATGATTCTGATTTATTATGATAACTTTTATATTCTGTTTTGTCTTCTAAAGAATCTACTTTATTATCTGGAAAATCATAGTGTTCTAAAATTATTTGTTTATACAAATCTTTATTATAAGATGCCATTTATTTCATCTCCTTTTTTAAAATTATCTAATAATTCGAATAATTTATCAATCTCTGATACTGTATTATAAATAGAAAAAGACATTCTAACAACGCCATCACAATTTAAAACATCATTAAGTAATTTAGCACATGAAAATCCTGATCTTACTATAAATCCTTTTGTTCCAAGATAACTTGCTAAATCTTGACAAAAAACACCTTCAATATTAAAAGACATAATTCTTGAATTTTTTAAATTATAAATAATAATATTTTTTATTTTTGAAAGTTTTTCAATAGCATAACTAATTAATTTATCTTCATATTTAGAAATATTTTCATATCCTACTTCATTAATAAATTCTAATGAACCTAATCAACCATATATTCCAGCTATATTAAGGGTCCCACCTTCAAATTTTGAGTAATTATCTTTATAATCAAATTTTTGTTCTCTAATATTAGAATTCATTCCTCCACCAAATTTAAAAGGTTTAATTTTAGTAATTAATTCTTTTTTAATATAAGCACCACCAAGTCCTGTTGGTCCAAATAATTTATGACAACTAAAAGCTGCGAAATCAACATCATAATCTTTTAAATCTACTGAATAATGTTGAATTACTTGAGCTATATCTAAACAAATAAAAATATTTTTATTGAATTTTCTAATTGCTTCAATTATTGGTTTTGCATCAATCTTATTTCCAAGAACATTTGAAGCTGCTGTAAATGAAACTATTTTAGTTTTATTTGTTAATTGAGCAATAAAATCTTCTGGTTTTAAATCAATTTTATCCATATCAACAAATTTAATTTTTAAATCATGTTCATCTCTTAAATTATATCAAGGTAAAAGATTTGAAGCATGTTCTAAATGAGTTAATATTATTTCATCATCTTTTGAAACAAATTCTCTAAGAGATGTGGCAATCATATTTAAAGATTCTGTAGCACCTGATGTAAAAATAATTTCATTATAATTAACATTAAAAAAATCAGCAGTTTTTTTTCTTACTTCTTCAACAATAATACTGGCTTTATTAGCAAAATTTGAATCTGTATTATGAGAATTAGATGACTGATTCACATAATATTCATTTATTTTATCAATTACAATTTGAGCCTTTAAAGTTGTAGCAGCACTATCAAAATAAACCAAATCTGGATTGTTTTTAAATCATGGAAAATATTTCTTATACATTTAAATTCCTTATATAATAAATAAATAATATTAATATTATTAATAAAAATATTATAGTTATAAATATACATTTAGGAGAATATATTTATGATAGTTACAAAAAAAGCTTTTGATTTTACTGCTTTAACAGTTATGGGAGATAATGAAATAAAACAAACTAACTTATCTGATCACATGGGAAAAAATGGAATAATTTTATTTTTTTATCCAAAGGATTTTACATTCGTTTGTCCTTCAGAAATAATTGCTTTTGACAATAAGTTGGAAGAATTTAATGAAAAGGGTTACAACATTATTGGTTGTTCAGTTGATAATGAATTTTGTCATTTAGCTTGAAAAAATACAGAAGTTAATAAAGGCGGAATAGGACAAATAAGATATCCTTTAATTTCTGATATTAAAAAAGAAATTTCAAAAGAATATGATGTGTTATTTGATGAAAGTGTTTCTTTAAGAGCAAGTTTTTTAATTGATAATAAGATGACTATAAGACATTGTGTTATCAACGATTTACCTTTAGGTAGAAGTATTGATGAAATGCTAAGAATGGCTGATGCTTTAAATTTTCATAATGAAAATGGCGATGTTTGTCCTGCAAATTGAAAAAAAGGTAGTGAAGCTATGAAAGCTACTCCAGAAGGTGTTAGCAATTATTTAAAAAATAATTCAAATGATTTAAAATAATAATTAGATTTTTTCACTAATTATTTTTTCAAAATAATTTGATTTGTCTTCATTCAAGTTTTTTAAAACTAAATGAAAATGGGATCAAATTATTTTTTTTATTGCCTCTGTCTTAGAAAAATTCCTTGACATTAAAAATCATAAAATATCTTTATTAATTGCTCCAATATTACATGAATGATTAGCTTCTAGTTCGTTACTAGATACTTCAAAAATTGGTTTCATAATAACTGAAGTATTTTCTTCATCAATTATTCCATTTAAAAGAAAAATTATTTTATTATTTGAAAAATTTTCAATAATTTTACCATTAACTTTAATATCTAATGTTTTTTCATTTTTACATAGATAATTAATGTTAATTTTTGCATTATTGTTACTTGAGCAAAAATTAATTAAAATATCAATTCTTTTTTTTATATTATTGATTCCAGAAATATTCAAATTTAAATTTGATGAAAACAAATTAATTTCTAATTTTAAAATATCAATAGAATTATCAATATCCAAAATATTAAAATCAACATCTTGATTATAATAATTATATTCTTCATTATTTTTTTTATCTAATAGTAAAAAACTATCAACTTTTATTTTTTTCAAAATATTCCTATTTATTTAAATATTTATTAAATCCTTTTTTTAATGTTTCATTAGCTGTTTCATAATCACCAGTTTGAATTATTTTGCCATTACCAATTAAAAAGAATTTATTAGGTTTTAATCTTTCAATTAATTTTATATTATGTGTAATAAAAATAATTGTTTTTCCTTTTTCTTTTTCTTCTAAAAGAATATCAATAATTGTTTCATAAGTATCAACATCTAATCCCGAATCAATTTCATCAAGCATTATTATTTTAGGATTTAATAATAACATTTGCATGATTTCATTTTTCTTTTTTTCTCCACCACTAAAGCCTTGATTAATATATCTTTTTAATATACTTTTATCAAAATTAACTTTTTCAAGATAAGTATTAATTTTTTTATATGATTCAAAAATTGAAACTTTTTCATTTGAATTTTCTTTTAATAGTGAATTATAAAAATCAATATTAGTTATTCCATTAATTTCAATAGGACTTTGAGAAGATAGAAAAAAACCTAATTTAGCTATTTCACTTGTATTCATATTTGTAATATTTATATCGTTATAAAAAATATCTCCATGAGATATTTTAAATGAATAGTGATTCATTATTGACTTTAAAAGTGTTGATTTACCATGTCCATTGGGACCCAAAATAACAACAGTATCACCATTATTAATTGTTATATCTATTTCTTTTAAAATTTCGTTATTCTCTACTTTAACTGATAATTTATCAATTTTAAGCATTGTAATCTTCCATATATATGAGTAACATATTTCTACTTTTAATAAAATACATTTTAACATAATTTTATATAATTATTATATAATAATAATGTTTTATAAAATGAGGTTTTATGACTAAAAAAATTAAAAAATGATCATTGGGAGCTACGGGTTTATCTGTTGCTTTAGGATCTATTCTTTTTTTATCTAGTTGTGGGTCAGGTGTATCAAGTGCAATTGTTGATCAACAAGTTAGTACTGGTGATGGTAATATTTTTTATACAAGTGGTAATTCAAGTGAGAATAATCTATCAAATATTTCTAAACAATCTTTATCAACAGTAACTGGTATGGATACTTGAATTAATTCATTAGGTGATGAATTTATTTATTCTTGATTTAAAAATATTGTAAATGCTGAAAACATTAGTACAAAATGAGAAGATTGAACTACTTCAACAGATGAATTATGAGATGCTAAAATAGAAGATTATAATGCAAGACACGGTTCTGATGCTCCTTATTTTATTCAAAATGAATTACTTTCACCATTTGGTGGAAATATTGAAGATTGAAAAAAATCTCAAATTATTACATTAGCTAATACTGAATTTACATCTCTAATTCAAAAAGATTATATATATTTATCAACAGCTAGTAATAAAAAAAATCCAACTGAATTAGAAATTAATAATCCAATTAATATAAACGGTACAACAGCAGTAGGTACTAGTAATAATTTTGTTTTTGGAGCTGAAGCTTTAAATAGTAATGAAATTGGTAATATTGAAAGAGGAATAGCTGATTTTAAAGAATTTATCTTTGATGAATATGTAAGAAATGAAATGCCTTATTTAACTTCAATGTCTTTATATAAACATCAAGCAGCTATGAATTCATCTTCTGAATCAAAATGATTTGATGTTAATAAAATTCAAGATTTTAACAAAGGACAAGTTAATCCTATTCCAGTTGAATCAAATTATGCTTGACAAGTTTATGAAGAACCGAGTATTTCAACAGTTAATGGCGTTAATGCTTCTCAAAAATATTTAAATTTAGTTCCGCAATTAGTTGATGGCAAATTTTTAAATAGCACTGCTGGTGGAAGTATTGACATTCCTTATAATAATGGTGAATATACTGATGATTCTGCTACTTCTTTTTTAGTGACTAAAAAAACAGCTTTCGATAGTTTATTTTTACCTTTTGCTTCAGCTGGCAACTATAAATTAAATAATGTTTTATATAATAAAACTGATCTAAATGTAACAACAGCTGATTCTATAAATACAACAAGTATTATGGGTAATTTTTTAACAAACACAACTAGAAATGGTGCTTTTGCTTTACCAACAGAAATTGCTTCTTCATTAATAGGAGAATATGCTGGAATGACTCATATTTCTGATACTGTTGATTTAGGTGCTAATTCTCCATTTATTTTATCAAGAAATGAAGCTGGTGTTCATATTATGGGTATCGATAGATATCAAGCGATGACAGCAGCAAATACTGCTCTTGGTTTTGATGGTGTTATTGAAGAAATGAAAAATACCTTAAAATGAAGACATGTTCAGACTAGAGAAGGTTTTAATAAAAGTGGATTAACTTCTGAAAGTTTTGATTTAAATAATTTAATAAATAGCTATTTTTCAACAAATAAAAATAGTTTATTGGTTAAATATATTATTGAAAAAGGAATAAATTTACCACCAGAATTACCTCCTAATGGTAATGTATTTTTGTTTTCAAAAGAAATAAGTAATATTGATAGAGATCAAGGTGTTGCTGAAAATCAATTATTATTACCTAATGAATCTCCTTTAGCTATTGCAATTTTAGGTGCAAAACAAGAACAATCTTGAAAAGATGTAAATGATAGTATTAAAACAAAATTATATGCTGCTCAAGATGCTTATATAAATAAGTATTCACTTCCAAACTTTTTTAATGAAAATGATTCAACTATTAGTAATGGAATAGCTGGAATGTTACCTTATACAAGAAATATAGATAATGGTAATTATGATAGTATCGGTTATTTTAATACATTAAACACAGAAACTAATACTTGAAGTTTTAATGACCTTAAATATAAAAAATTAGTTAGTGATGTTAATCCTTTAGCTAATACTTATATTGATGGATTAAGCTTAGATAAACAAAAATTAGATCCTTTTTATGGAACTTATAATCAAAACATATTAACTAATAATGAATTAATTAACAAAACAATAAATTCAGTAATTGGTACTGATATTTCTAATGATATTATTATTTCAAAAATAGAAGCTGAAATAGCTCCTATTTATGATGCAAAAAAGAACGAATTTGTAACTAATAATCCTGGTGGCGGTACTCCTGCTACTAGACCGATTGCTACTACATCACCTTCTGAAGCTACTAATTATATTAATAGTCAAATTGCTAATATTTTTCAAAAACAATATATATTAAAAAAATATATAACTGATAATCCTAATTTATATAGTGATGGAAATTGAAATAATTATCCTGAGCTTTTAACTAAAGCTGTTAATGATCATAATACAAATATTACTAAAAATCAAGCTGGTGAAATTATTATAAATTCTTCTGAAAGAAAATCTTTATACCAGTTTATTTTAACAATTCAATATGCCCTTGGTTGAAATTCTGAAACTAAAACTTATACATTTGAACCTTATAAAAATTATTTAAAAAATAATACTTTAAATAATGCTAAAGCTTCTTATATATGATTAGATTCTGATTATGCAGATATTGTTTCAGGATATGGAACTAATTTAATTAAAGATTTTGCTTTTGTTCAAAATCCTATAGCTTTAACTAAATATTCAAATACATACGGATATCAAGGTCAAACACCGCCAACAGTAACTAGTAATAAATTTAATGTTGATAATACAACATTAACAAATGATACTAATTATTTTAATGTTGTAAAACCTACAAATCAATCTACAGATGATTATACTGGTTTTTATGGTTTGCAATTTGAAAGTAATAATAATTTGCCTTCTTATATTTCAACAGCAATTTTTGATAATTCATTACTGACTGGTAATGCCACTGGAACAGTAAAAAATAGTGGTACTTTATATAACTATGAAAATAGAACTAATATAGTAAATACTATTAAAACAATTAATAATTTTAGTTCTTTGGAAGTATTTACAAATGAATTAGTTATAAATTTTAATATTGACACAAAACCAATATTTGATGCTAAAACTCTTGAAGAACAAAAAGAGGCATTAACAATTCAAGTTGAAGATATTAATATTATTCCTGATGTTGCTTTTGAAGTTGTTTTAAATAAACAAATTTTAAATTCTGAAGCTACATCATCTAGTAATAAATTTTTTGGATCACCTACTGATCAAAATACTCAAATTGTTTTAACTCAATTTAATAATTCAGATGTTAATAAAGCATTTAGTGAAAGTGGAATTAATTGAGCTATTCCTAATTTATTAAATTCAAGTGATGAAGCTTTCTTTTGAGGATTAGTTGATTTTGCAAACAATAATACATCTCTTCAAGGTGAAGCGTTTAATAATATGGTTGTTAATCAAGGAAAAGTTGTTGTTTATGATGTTAGATTAAATAATTCACTTGGTAGTGGTTTAGTAAACGATTTCAAACGACCTAGATAATAAATATTAATCATATCTTCATGGTGTGATTTTTATTTTAAAATAGAAAAATAAAATTTATGGAGTTTTAATGGAAAATGTAACTTTATTATTTTGTGATATTCAAAATAAAAACGATATTTTTAATATAAATATAAAAAGATTTTTAAATGGTGGGCTTTTAAATGAATTAAAAGTTCTGCTTTCTACTAAAGAAAATAATGAAAAAACAATTTTAGAAATTAAGTATTTTATCCAACCAAATGATATTTTTATTGAGCATAGTAATAACTATGAAAATTATGATTTATTAAAAAAACTATTTAAAGAATATAATTTTTCTGAATTCAATCAAATTAGCTTTAAAACTGATTTATGATTTCAAGAAATTTATAAAATAAATTTAAATATTAATGAACTTTATAATTTAGTTCAAAATAGTAATAATCAAGAAATAGATGAATTAAATAAATTAATTAAACTTTTTTTTATTAATTATAATGATGATTGAAAATTAGAATATGAACTTGATAAAGATAATGATTATACTAATATAAAATGTTCAATGATTAAACAAAATAAGGTTTTAAAACCTAATATTAAATTGGCTAGAAAAAGATTAGAAAGCGCTAAAATAATCAAGGAAGAAATTAATTTTAGTGATATTAATAGTAATCTTGGGAAAAATAAGACATATCATATTAAAACTTATGGTTGTCAATCAAATGTTAGAGATGGTGAAACATTCAAAGGTATTTGTGAAAAAATTGGTTATACATGAAATGACGATATTTTTAGTAGTGATTTAGTTATTTTAAATACTTGTGCAATTAGAGAAAATGCTGAAAATAAAGTTTTTGGTGAAATTGGTTCTTTAAAAAACTATAAATCTAAAAATCCTAATATGCTAATTGGTGTTAGTGGATGTATGAGTCAAAGTGAAAAAGTTGTTAATACTATTTTAAAAAAATATCAATATGTTGATTTTATAATTGGAACTCATAATATTCATAAACTTGTTGATATTTTAGAAAATGCAAAACTAAGTTCTCAAATGATTGTTGAAGTTTGATCAAAAGAAGGTGACATTATTGAAAACCTTCCTATTTCAAGAGACAATAATCAAAAAGCATGAATAAATATTATGTTCGGATGTGATAAATTTTGCACATATTGTATAGTTCCGTATACAAGAGGTAAAATTAGAAGTAGATTAAAAAAAGATATTTTAGATGAAGTTAATCATTTAATTACTGAAGGATATTTGGAAATTACACTTTTAGGTCAAAATGTTAATGATTATGGAATTGATTTTGAAGAAAAAGATAGTTTTTATAGTCTATTAGAAGATGTAGCTAAAACAGGGGTTAAAAGAGTTAGATTTACAACTTCAAATCCTTGAAATTGAGATAATAGAATTGTTGATTTAATTAAAAAATATCCGAATATTATGCCTTATTTCCACCTTCCAATTCAATCTGGTTCTGAGTCTGTTTTAAAAAAAATGAATCGAACTATGTTAATTAAGGACTATATTAAAAAAGTTGAATATATTCGAGAAAATATTAAAGATGCAGCTATTTCAACAGATATTATTGTAGGTTTCCCTAATGAGACTGATGAGGAATTTAATGAGACTATTGATTTATATAATATAATTAAATATGATAATGCTTATACTTTTATTTTCTCTCCAAGAGAAGGCACATATGCAGCAACTATCAAAGATGAAATAACTAATGATATTAAAAAACAAAGATTACATAAACTTAACGAATTAGTTAAAAAGTATTCTAAAGAAAACAATGATAAGCACATTGGTAAAATAATTGAAGTTTTAATAGATGGTAAAAGTAGAACTAATCCTGATAAACTAACTGGTTATTCTCCTAATTGAAAAGTTGTTAACTTTGATGGTGATGGAAAAATTGGTGATTTTGTAAAAGTAAAAATATTAACTAGTTCTCGTTTTTCATTAAATGGAATTCAAATAAAAGATTAGGTAAAACGTTATGAACAACATTAAAAAAGGCATTCTAATAATTTTTAGTGGCCCCAGTGGAGTTGGTAAAAGAACTGTAATAGAAAAATTATTTTTAGATAAAAGATTAAATCTAAAATATTCTATTTCAATGACTACAAGAGATAAAAGAAATGAAGAAATACAAGATGTTGATTATCATTTTGTATCTAAAGAAATGTTTGAAAAAAATATTGAAAATCATAATTTTCTTGAATGAGCAGTATATGTTAGCAATAAATATGGAACTTTAAAGAGTGATGTTGATAAAGATTTAAATAATGGATTTAATGTTATTCTTGAAATAGAAACAGTGGGGGCTAAAAATATCATGAAAAAAAATATTCATGATATTAGTTTTTTTCTATCTCCACCAAGCATTAATGAATTAAAAACAAGATTAGAAAATAGAAAAACTGAATCTTCTGAAATTATTGATAAGAGGCTTCAAAAAGCAATTTTAGAAATGAAAGAAAAAGATCTTTATGAGTTTAATATTATAAATAATCAAATTGAAATAGCTGTAGAAGAAATTTCTAATATTTTATATGAAAGAATATGCAAAAATGAATAATATCTATGATTATACGTTTGATGATTTAAATGCAATTTTTGAAAAAAATAATTTTAAACCGTATTTAACTAAACAAGTATTTAAATGAATATATGAGAGTTATATTTCAGATTTTTCTGAAATGACTAATATTAGTAAAAATAATATTGATTGACTAAAAGAAAATTTTGAAATTAAAAAATTAAAACCAATAATTATTAAAGAAGATATTGATGAAACAATTAAGATTTTATTTGAACTAGATGATAAAAATAAAATTGAAACTGTGATTATGAAATTTAACTATGGTTACAGTGTTTGTTTAACTACACAAGTTGGTTGTAATATCGGATGTAAATTTTGTGCATCTGGACAATTAAAGAAAAAAAGAGATTTAACTGTTGGTGAAATTATTGCTCAAGTAATGTGAGTTAAAGAGAAACTAAGAGAAAAAGATCAAGAATTAAGAAACATAGTTGTTATGGGTATTGGTGAACCTTTTGATAATTATGAAAATTTAAAAAAATTTCTAACAATTGTTAATAAAGATTTAAAAATTGGGGCAAGAAAAATAACTGTTTCAACATCTGGAATTATGAAAGTTATGCCTGATTGAATTAAAAATTTTCCACAAATTGGATTAGCAATAAGTCTGCATGCATCTAATGATAAAATCAGAAGTGAAATAATGCCTATTAATAATGCTTATAATATTGATTCAATTATTAATAATATGAAAGAATATACTGAAATAACTAAAAGAAGGGTTACATTTGAATATATTTTATTAGATGGAATTAATGATTCAAGGGAAAATGCAATTGAACTTGCTGGATTATTAAAAAATATTCTATGTTATGTTAATTTAATACCTTATAATAAAGTTGTAGGTAGTGAATTTTCAAGGTCTAAAAAAATAAAAGATTTTTATGATATTTTAAGAGAAAATAATATAACTGCAACTATAAGACAAGAAAAAGGTACAAGTATCGATGGTGCTTGTGGACAATTAAGAGCTAAATTAGAAAGGTAGAAAAATGATTGTATTTGATTTTGCTTCAGAAAAGGGTGTTGTAAGACCTAATAATGAGGACGTTGCTTGATCTGGGAAAAATGTATCTAATAATTTTCTTGCTATTTTATGTGATGGCTTAGGTGGTTATAAAGGTGGAAGTAACGCTAGTGATATTGTTCTTGAAACTTTTAAAAAGGCTTTTTTAAAAGTTAATTTTGATCATTTCAGTAAATCAGAAATAGATAAATGAGTTACTGAAATTATTAAAGAATCACGTCATAATATAACTCTTTTCTTAAAAAATAAATCTGAATCTATGATGTCAATGGCAACAACTATGGTTTGTGGTATTATCATTAAAAATAAGGTTTATATTTATAATGTTGGTGATTCAAGAGCTTATTATATAAAAAGTAAAAAATCAAAACAAATTACAATTGATCAAAACCTTTTAAACTTCTTTAAAAAAACAAATGCACCTGAAGAAAGATATGTAAAATATAAAAATGATTTATATTCTTTATTACAATTTATCGGTGTTGAAAGTAAAAGAGATGTTGATGCAGAATCTTTTACTATTGAATTAGAAAGAGATTCATATTTAGTATTAACATCTGATGGTGTTCATAATTTTTCAGATATTCTTATTATTGAGGATATAATTTATAAAAATAAAAAAAATAAATTATCAGAAGCTTGTTCTAATATTATTAGTAATGCACTTGCTAATTCTAGTAATGATAATTTATCAATTGTTATTATTGGTGATGAATATGAGTAATAAAAAATACTTTTTAAATAGACAATATGAATTAGTAAAAGAATTAAACACTGGTGGTATGAGTAGTGGTATTTTTTGTGTTAAAAAAACTGATGATCTTTCAGAAAATCCTAGTTTATTTATTGTAAAAGAAATCAAGAGAAAAGATGATAAATCAGCTGATGTAACTTGAGAAAAAGCAAAAGATGAACTTAAACTAACTCTTGCTTTAAGTTCTCGTTTAAAAAATAATTTTGTTGCATATCCTGTTGATTATCAATTAGAAGAAAATAAAATTACTATCATAACTGAATATGTTGATGGCACAACTCTTGGTGAACATCTAAAGAAAAAAACTCTTTTAAACCCATCTGTAGCTATAGAATATATTAAACAAATTATTGAAGGTTTAAAAGGTTTTCATTTTTATTCAGATAAAAGATCTATTATTCATAGAGATTTAAAAATAGAAAATATTATGATTACTAATGATTTTGAACAAATAAAAATTATTGACTACGGTATATCTACTTTTACATATAATAATGTTCTTCAATCAAATGAAGAAGCTATCTATTGTTCGGTACCTTATTCATCACCTGATGTTTTAAATACAAGAGAACATATTAAAAACCTTAAAAAAGGTGTTGCTGGCGCTGATAAGAAATTAGTTGATACTATTACTTTTCAATTTGATATTCATTCTATTGGAGTTATTTTATATCAAATATTAACAGGTTCTTTACCTATGAAATATAAAACTGATATGAATGATCTTCAAAAAATTTCTATGTGATTAAATTATGATGTTCCTCCTATGAATTCAAATATTCCAACTATCCCCAATTCAATTGAGAATATTTTTTTTAGATGTACTGCTTCTAAACCTGATGAACTTAAATTTAGATATAAAGATATTAATGAATTATATGCCGATATTTTAACATGAGATGTAGCAAATAGATTTGATGAAGAATTATTAAAACCTTTATCAAATAGAAAATATGTAACTAATTCTAATATTGATTTATCAAATATAAATGAAGAAAAAAGTTTTATAAAAAGTAAAAATAGTATGTTTATAATTATTGGTTTTATAACAACTTTTATCATAGCAATTGCTATTATTATTTCTGTAATGGGTTCTATTTAGTGTTTGGAACTATTACAAAAAAAATAAGAAATAGTATTTGACTTAGAGATAATACAGATATTATTCATAAAGCAATTATTAAAGGTAATTTAAGACAAAACGATTTTAGCTTAATGGTTGGTGATAGAGTTCATTATTTAATTGAAGATGAAAAATATATTATTGATAAAGTTTATGATAGATTTAATCAATTGGATAGACCTAATATTTGCAATATAAATTATATATTTGTAGTTCAATCAACTGTTGAACCTACTTTTTCAACTTTTTTATTAAGCAAAATGATGGCTCTTTATGAATCTAAAGGTGTTGAAGTTGATATGATTATCACTAAAACAGATATTGAAAAAATAAAAGATGAAAATATTATTAAAAATTTAAAGGATGAAGGTTACTTTGTTGTTGATGTTAATAATGAAGATGATATAAAAAAATTTAAAAAAGTAATCAAGGGCAAAACTATTTGTTTGGTAGGTAATTCTGGTGTTGGTAAATCAACTTTTATTAATAAGTTAGACCCAAGTTTTAATTTAAAGACTAATGAAATTTCTAAAGCTTTAAATAGAGGAAAACATACAACGACATATGCATCAATAATGGTTTTAGGAGATGGTTATATTGTTGATACACCTGGATTTTCAACAATTGAATTCAAAGGAACTCCACAGGAATTAGCTAAATCTTTTTATACTTTTAATATTTTAAGCAAATTATGTAGATATACAAACTGTTTACATGATACTGAAGATAGATGTAATGTTAAGGCTGCTGTTGATGATAAATTTTTACCACAATGACGTTATAATGATTATCTAAAAATTTTAAGGGAAATTAAAGATGTTAAAAATAGATAAAAAATATATTGAAACAGATTTTAATATTAAAGAATATGAAAGTTCTTTAATAAATATTAAAAATAAAATTATTAATAAAGATGGTCTTGGTAATGAATTTTTAGGTTGATATGATCTTGCTAAAAATGGATTAGATAAATCTGAATTAGAAAAAATTAAACATATAAAAAAAGAATGAATTACACTTAAAATTGAAGTTGTCGTTTTTATAGGTATTGGTGGCTCTTTTATTGGAACTAAAGCAGGTATTGAAATGATTCAATCTTATTATGATTCAAATATTGAAATTATTTATTTAACAGATTTTTCTAATAATAAATTAAACAATTTAAAAAATAAATTAAAAAATAAAAATTGAGCTCTAACTGTTGTATCAAAATCTGGTACAACATTAGAAACATCTATAAATTTTAGAATTTTAAGAGAAGAACTATTTAATAAATATCAAGATCAAATAAATAAAAGAATAGTTTTTATTACTGATGAAAAATCTGGAATATTAAGAAAAATAGCTGATAATAAAAAATATATGACTTTAAAAATACCATCTAATATTGGTGGTAGATTTTCTGCTTTAACTAGTGTCGGTATTTTTGCTCTTGAATTAAAGAATGTTAACATTAATCAAATATTTTCTGGAAGTAAATTAGTTATTGATGAATTTGAAAATGAGGGAGTTTTACATAATAAAAATTTTTATTATGTAAGTTTAAGAGACTTTTTGATTAATAAGAAAAATAAGTTTATTGAAGTTTTTGCTAATTTTGATGAAAATTTAGATTATATTTCAGAACATTATAAACAAATTTTTGCTGAATCAGAAGGAAAGAAAGAAAATATAGTTTTTCCAACAATATCTCATTATCCTAATGATTTACATTCAATTGGTCAATATTATCAAGAAGGTAGTAAGAATTTTTTTGAAACTATACTTTATGCTGAAAAATATAAAGATAATAATATTATTAAAAAATCTTTATTTGATAATGATGATGAATTAGATTACTTAGAAAACTATGAATTTAATAAAATAAACGAAATTATAGCAACATCATTGTCTCAAGCTCATTTTAATGATGCTAAAATTAATGTTTTAATTTTAAAGTTGGAAGATTTATCTGAAAAATCATTTGGTTATATTTATACATGATTATGTCTTTCAGCAAGTATTTCTGCTTATTTAAATGATGTTAATCCATTTAATCAACCTGGTGTTGAAAACTATAAAAAATATATTAAAAAAAATACTAAGAATTCTTAGTATTTTTTTCTTTATTAGAATCATTAATAATTGATAGTTCTGTTATTTCTGATTTATAAATTGCAGCTAATTCATAATTTTGATTTTTTGCTGCTTCAAGCATTAATTTTTTTAATTTTTTAATTTTTGATGGAATTGATTTTTCTCTAATAACTTCTTGAATTGATTCAGAAGTATTAAACACACCTTCTTTAATAGATTTAGTAATCGTTGTTGGTATTATATTATTTTTAATATTATATTCATTTTGAATTTTTCTTCTTCTTTCTGTTTCTGAAATAGAAAATTTCATTGAATCCGAAATATTATCAGCATACATAACAACTCTACCATTGATATTTCTAGCTGCTCTACCTATCATTTGAATTAATGATTTATCATTTCTAAATAATCCTGTTTTATCAGCGTCCAAAATAGCAACAAGAGATACTTCTGGTACATCAAGACCTTCTCTTAATAAATTAATTCCAACAATACAATCGTAAACACCCTTTCTAAGATCAAGTATAACTTTTGTTCTTTCTAATGAAGTTAATTTATTATGCAAATATGCAGCTTTTATTTTTCTTTCTTTCAAATAATCAGTTAATTCTTCTGCCATTTTAATAGTTAAAACAGTAATAAATGTTTTTTCATTAACTTTTCTTTGTTTAAAAATTTGATTAACTAAATCATCCATTTGATTTTTTGTAGGTCTTACCTCAATAATAGGATCTAATAAACCGGTAGGCCTTACTATTTGTTCAACAATAATATTATTAGATTGTTCTACTTCTCATTCATTAGGTGTAGCAGAAACACAAATAATTTTATCTGTTTTTTCCATGAATTCATCAAAATTAAGGGGTCTATTATTAAAAGATGAGGGGAGTCTAAAACCATACTCAACTAAATTCTTTTTTCTAGACTTATCAGTATTATGCATGCCTCTTATTTGAGGAAGAGTAATATGACTTTCATCAATAACTAATAATCATTCAGGATTTAAATATCTAAAAAAATTGAAAAGAGTGTAGGGAGTTGAACCGTCATCTCTATATTCTAACTGTGAAGCATAATTTTCAATTCCATTACAAATTCCAAATTCAGCTATTGATTCAATATCATTTAAAGTTCTTTGTTCAATTCTTTGAGCCTCAATAAATCTTTCGCTATCGTTAAAAAACTTTACTTGTTCTACCATTTCATTTCTAATGTTTTCAAGAGCATTCTTTCTATTATCTAAATTAGCAATATATTCTTTAGAAGGTCCTATTGTATAATTTTCAATTTTTTTAATAACATCTCCTGTTAAAGTATTATTAAGTGTAATTGATTCAATATTATTGCCAAACATAGAAATTCTTAAGAATTCTTTACTTGTATATGGTGGTGCAATATCAATAACATCTCCCTTAATTCTAAAAGTACCTGGAGCTAAATCTATTGCATTAAATGTATATTCTAAAATAATCAATCTTTTTCTTAATTCTTTGATTGAAATAAACATATTTTTTTTAACAAAGATTCGCTCTTTCTCATAATTTTCAGGTGAAGCTGTAGGATAAATAGATGCAACTGAAGAAACTATTATTGTAGGTTCATTAGAAAGTAAATGATAAATACAAGCTATTCTATGCATTTCAATTTCTCTATTAACTTGAGAAGATTTTTCAATATAAGTATCAGAACCTGGTAAATATGCTTCTGGTTGATAAAAATCAAAGTATGAAGTAAAATAACCGACATTATTATTTGGAAACATTTCTTTTAATTCTGAATATAATTGCCCTGCTAATGTTTTGTTATGTGCAATAATCAAAGTATTCATATTAGTTTTTTCAATAACATTCGCTATTGTAAATGTTTTACCACTACCTGTTACACCTAAAAGAGTGTTTATTTTTTGTAAATCAATATTTTTTATTAATTTATCAATAGCTTGAGGTTGATCACCACTAGGTTTAAACTCTGATTTTAACTCAAAAAATTTCATTTAAATTTATTATCCATTCTATTAAAGATTAAAGTCGTTAATTATATCTAAAATTGTTTTTAAAACAATTTCCTTAATAATTATTATCTGGTTGCTATTAATTTTATCATTTTTAATAAAATTAATATCACCACCAGTTAAGTAAACTTTATCAAACTTATATTCTTCAATAATTGAATTAATAGAACCATATAATATATGAAATAAACCATTTGATATTGATTGAGATGTATTAATTGGTAGATTCATATTTTCTTTTAATTCAATATTTTTAATATCTGTATTATCAATAATAGAATTAATAATTAATTGCTTGCCAGGCATAATAATAACTCCTTTTAATTCACTTTCATAAATTAAACAAAAATTACTAGTTCCAAATGAAAAACCTAAATGATTTTTAAAATTATTTCTTTTAAAGAAATAAAGATAAATTAATATATCAATGCCTAATTCAAAGATATCTATTTCTTCATTTATATTAATTTTATTTTTAAAAAAAATATTTTCAAATAAAAAATAATCAATATTATTATCTTTTAGAAATTTAATAATTTTTTTTAATATCTTTTTATTATTAGAACTTATATATATATATTTATTAAAAAATATATCCATAAAAAGAAATTTTTCTATTTCTATATTTGGATATATTTTAATATCAGAAATAATATTATTTTCAATAATACCCATTTTTATATTAGTATTACCGACATCTAAAATAATTTTATTCATTTTTTAAATTAATTAATTTTTCCATTAAGTAAAACATCAATTTTTACAATCGGATTTTTATGTTTTCATTTTCAAATAATATTTTCAACAAATAATTTAACTTCTCTATTTATCTTGACTATATCAATTGGAGTATTATCTTTTGGTATATTTTCACTAGTAATTGACATTATCTTAGACGACATTCTTGACATTAAAGCTGTTGATGCTTTAGCAAAAAATATTCCTCTATTATTAATATTTGGAAATAAAACTTTTTTATCATTAACAATGATTGAAATATTTATAATTCCATCAGTACTTAAAACATTTCTTTCCTTCATCGTTTTTGGAGAATTTCTATTAACAGAACTACCATCAATAAAAATAGGATTAACTTCAACATTATGATCAGTATAAGTTAATTTTTTATTTAATAATTGCAATTTATTACCATTTTTAGTTATTAAAATATTTTCTTTTTTAAATCCTAAATCAAGAGCATTTGATTCCATTGTTTTTAACATTTTATATTCACCATGAATTGGAAATATAAAGTTAGGTTTCAACATTTGAATTAATAATTGTTGCTCAGCTGATGTTGCGTGACCTGATGAATGAATTGGTTTATTAGGATTATTTTCAATAACTTTAATTCCTTTTTTATATAAATTATTAATTAGGTTTTCAACAGCAATAAAATTACCAGGAATTGGATTCGAAGAAAGAATAACAGTATCTGTTGGTTTTAAACTCATCTTGCTATGTTGACCTCTAGACAAAGTACTCAAAGCAGCCATTTCTTCACCTTGAGAACCTGTTAAAATAACTAAAATTTCTTCATTCTTATAATTACCTATTTCAGTTACAGGAATGAAATTACTATCATCTAAATAACCAATGCCTGAACAAACTTTAGTATTATGTTGCATAGATTTACCTAAAACACATATTTTTCTATTTAACTCATTAGCTATCTTAATTATTTCTGAAACTCTACCTATATTAGATGCGAAAGTAGATAAAAATATTCTATCTTTTGATTTAAGCATAAGTTCTCTAATGTTTTCAATAATTACTTTTTCAGAAGAACTAAATCCTTGAACTTCAGAACTTGTTGATTCACATAATAAAACATCTAATCCTCTTCCAGAAATTTCAGATAATTTATTTAAATCAGTTTGTGTTGTTTTAGTAACAAAATCAAATCTAAAATCACCTGTTGAAAAAATATTTCCATTAGGTGTTTTAACAGCTACAGAAAATGCATCAGGAATTGAATGGCAAACTTGACAAAAATCAACTTCAAAATTCTTCGTTTTAATAACAGTTTCTTTATCGTAAATAATTATTTCTGGTAAATCAGGTAAATCATAATGTTCTTTTAAGTGTCTATCAATTAATTTTCAAGCTAAAAGCGGTGTATATATTTTTTTAATATTTAATTGTTTAATTAAATATGGAACACCACCAATATGATCTTCATGACCATGTGTTATTATTAAACATTTTACTTTATTTTCATTTTCAATTAAATAATCATAATTAGCAATAATACCAGAAATCCCAGGAGAAGATGCATTAGCAAATTTTATTCCTGCATCAATAACAATTATTTCATCATCATGTTCAACAACATAAGTATTTTTACCAATTTCGTTCAACCCGCCTAAAGCAAAAATATTTGTTGGTATTGTATTATTCATTTTTTCTCATTTCTAAATAAAAGCAAAAATTAATTTTTGCTTTTATTTTGTTTAAATAGTTTTAATTAAATTGTTAGTTAATTAGTTAATTTAATTATAGTCTAAAAACTTATTTAATCTTCCTGATTTTTTTTAATTCAACAAAAATAACAAATTTGTTTGTCGTTATTTAAAGATATTGTTTGAGAAAATAATTTTATTTTTTTACATTTTAAACATTCTTTCGGTTCAGATGAACTAACTTTATATTTTTTTCATATTTTCTTTTTTAATGAAAAATCATACGAATCAATTTCATCTTCCATAAAAGTCATTATTTTAATTTGATCTATATTTTCATCATCATATTTGATAACTTTTTCAATATTATCTCAATCAATTTCATTGATTTTACTGATATCAAAAATCTTTGTTTTTTTTATTTGTGGTTTTTTTAAATTTGTTAAAGTATAAAAATTATTAATAATAGGCAAAGAAATTTGTAATGGATAAGAAATTTTTGGAATAGAAACATCAACATTTAAATTTGTTACTGATAAAAATTTATCAGTAATTATTTCAGAATCATTATCAATATATAGTTCATTAATAATTTCTTTTTTAAATGATTTTTCTATCGTTTCAGTTATTTTAGAATTATTGAAAATAGAATAAGTTGAAATCTTATCATTAAAAGAAATAGTTAATTTAAAATTATTTATTATTGAATATGTTTGGAATGAATTATTTATTTTTTTAGGAATATCAATATTTTTATCAACTATCTCATTATTAGAGATTATTGAATATGTTTGAAATGAATTATTTATTTTTTTAGGAATATCAATATTTTTACTAACTAATTTTTTATTAATTATTTCATTATTAGAGATTATTGAATATGTTTGGAATGAATTATTCATTTTTTTAGGAATATCAATATTTTTAATAACTAATTTTTTATTAATTATTTGATTATTAGAGATTATTGAATATGTTTGGAATGAATTATTCATTTTTTTAGGAATA